>NZ_JBKVNQ010000019.1:0-43212 GCF_046967715.1 Hominisplanchenecus sp. | reverse complement strand
CACTGCTTATTGCTTTTCGCAATTGAAGCAGGGGACTTACTTGATTTGGTTAAATCGTGAAATCATGGAAATATATTACAAGGAGAACTTTTCAAATGAACGTTACAAAAACTGCTGCCTCGCAGCACAGTAAAACTTACGAAATGACCGTCACCGCACTGATGACAGCTGTGACCTGTATTCTAGCTCCGCTGTCCATCCCGATCGGTCCGGTTCCGATTTCTTTCACAAACCTTGCTATTTATCTTTCTTTATATCTGCTCGGATGGAAACGCGGCACGATCAGTTATCTGGTCTATCTGTTGATCGGTCTGGTCGGCGTTCCGGTATTCTCCGGGTTCACAGGCGGAATCGGCAAGCTTGCCGGTCCTACCGGTGGCTACATCATCGGTTTCATCGCCATGGCAGTGATCGCCGGACTGGTAATCGACAAATGCCATAATCGCTGGCTCCAGCTGCTCGGCATGATCGTCGGAACGGCTGTATGCTACGCTTTCGGAACTGCCTGGTTCTGTATCAGTGCCAACTACACCGTTGGTGCCGCACTGACGGTATGTGTGATTCCTTTTATCCCGGCCGACCTGATCAAAATGGTTATTGCCATGCTCCTCGGACCGGAGATTAAAAAAAGAATCCGCTAAAAAAGAATTTCAGGAAAAAAATTTAAACTGAAATGTTGTTTTTTCGTTTTTGTTTTTGTCCGAAGAAATGATCTGGATTCCGTGATCGATCACTTCTTCGGATTTTTCTATATACTGATAATGGTACTGTGTGCCTGCCAGATCTTCAAAGATCAGCTGATCTCCCACCTGAAGTTCTGACAGGTTTTTTGTAAATGCAGCAATTCCATATACGGTCATGCCCTCCGTATCCCACGGCATGGATGTCCCATCTCTGCAAAGTGAGAATGATGCAGTATTTGCATCAAAGGTATTTAATATGGCATACTCTGTATTTTGTGACGGAATCTGCAAAAATCCAACCACCACTTTACCTTCCACACTCAAAAAGGTATCCCGGTCCGGATTTTTGACGTTTTCCAGCAAGATTTCTCTTTCCTGTTTTGCTTCATCCAGCAGTCTGGCTGCCCGTTTCTGATCCTGTATTCCAAAATGAAGGCAGGTGACGGCTGCTGCCCCCAAAAGCAGCAGCACGATCATCAGCCCTGGCAGGAACCAATTTCCGGTACGTATTTTTAATTGTTTCTCCGCACATTTTTTTTGTATTTCTGCCATATAAATCTCCCCCCAAGTCTCTTTGTCTTCGCAGTCATTCAGTTGCAGGCATTTTAACTTTCACTGAATGATTACTTTATTTTATTTTCATGGTTTTTTTCTGGAATCCGACTTTGGCTGTCAGTTTTTTCCTTAACTTTTTCTTTGCTTTTTTCGGTACCACAAAGACGGCTTTTTTATGAATACCCTTAAATGCATTTTTACCGATCTTTGCAATCGTCACTGACTTGATATTGATCTTCTTCAGATTTTTATTCTTGTAGAATGCTTTTGCCGCAATGCTCTTTACATTCTTACCGATCGTTACCGTTGTCAGCTTCTTGTTGCCTTTGCATACATTTGCACCGATTGCCGTCACCTTGAACTGTCTGCCGTTGATGCGGACCGTTGACGGAATATTCATCTTCTTCGCTCCCGGCTTTTTGTAGGATACCAGCATGACAGCCTTTTTGGATGTCACTTTATATCTTGCCTTGCCAACCGAATAAATTTTTCCAATAACTACATCCTTCGGCTTATCCGATGGAGTCGGAGACGGTTTTTCCGTTGACGGTTTTTCGGTCGTCGGATTGGATACTTTTTTCCAGATTGCATACAGTTCTGTCGTTTCTGTGATATAGAATTTATCACCCGGCAGATACGTAGTTCCGCTGCCGTCTGCCTTTGTATTCCAGCTGACAAATTCCATGCCGTTATACTTAAATCCACAGTTTGCAGCCTGAACGGTATCGTATTTTTTATACGGACTGTTCGGATCTGTCATCGCACCGCTTCCGCCATTTGCATGGTAGATCACCTGAAGACCTTTTTCCTCTTCGATCTGCCCTAAGACTTCTGCTCCGTAAGTGAAGGAGGCCGTCATTGCCGCACCGTCTGCCAGGTTCCATCTGCCCTGCACAAATCCATGGCCGTCTTTGGAAACAGTCAGTTTGTTGCCTTCGATCGCGGCTGTTCCGGAAACCGCATGCACTTCCAGATCCACCGTATCCAGATCATTGAGGATGATCTTCTGATCATTTTCGGTCACGGCACACAGCTGCAGTGCCACTTCTACGCCGTCTGTATCTTTCAGGAACAGATTTTTATTGGTGTAGGAAATCCACTGTTTCTGTGTGGTTTCGGTTGTATCTGCACTTAATGCAATATCCAGATTTTTAATATTACCCATGCCATCATTGTATACGCTGTTTCTTGCAGTCTCTTTATTTCCGACTGCGTCGCTTACTGTAATCTCTACTTCTTTTTTATAATAACCACTGCCAATGTTCACTTCATAAGCAAATTCATTTCCTTCGCCAAGTGCTGTCCCAAGATCCCCAAGCGTTTTTTCTCTTGCAAGCGGTTTGCCGTCCACCGTAATGGTCAGTTTTGCATCCGGCTCCGTGATTCCGCTGATCGTCAGCGTGCCGTCTTCTGCAAATCCAGATCCATTGGTCGGGGAGGTCAGCATCAGGGTCGGCGCTGTCGTATCGATGTTAAATACAAAACTCTGATCGAAACCGTCACCTTTTTCATTCTTGCCGTAAATCTGAATGGTATGATCTCCGTCTGCCAGGTCTTTTAATGGAATGGCAATTTCTGATGTATGTTCAAACGTTCCTGTTTTTACTTCTTCGCCGTCCAGCACCCAGGTTCCGGACACTGCCATATCGGCTTTTGCCGTAAAGTTGACAGAAGATGCTGCATACGTGTCGTACATCACAATCTTTTCTGTGACATTTCCATCCTCATCTTTTTCATTTTCGCTTCTTCCAACCTGATAAACCTTCTGATCCGCTGCAAGTGTGATCTTTGCTTTCTGCGGTTCATTTAAGGTAAGGACTTCGCCAAACGTTTCTTTTCCATAAACGATACCGATCAGATTGCCGTCACCGTCTAAAAGTTTGTTAAATGGTGTCGCACTGATCACGTATTTCGTTCCGGCAGTCAGTCCGATGGTCTCAACGGTTTCTTTTCCGTTTTCATCGACACTTCTGGATTCGCTGCTGCCGCCAAGCACCGCATAGATCTGATTCTCTTCGTCTTTTACGGCAGAAACATTGTAATCCGAAAGTTCTTCTTTTTCGCCATTTGCACCGACTTCATAAACCTTAAACAGTGCACCCTGACATTTGTCATCCGTTACCGTATCAATGGAAGCACGGATCTGCAGATCGCCTGCATTTTCCGCATGGATCGCTGTGATCGTCTCCGGCTGGCTGCTGTTCGTATAGGCAAATGCATTTGCAGTATCAACGATTCCGGTTGTAACTTCTTCCTGACTGTACACAAGTCTTACATAATATTTTCCGCTTTCCATCGTATCCGGGATTGTGATCGCAGCCTTTCCTTTTGCGATATCCGCTCCTGTCAGGGAAGCGATCGGTGTACCGCCGTTTTCTTCCGAATCCGGATTTTCCAGAATGTAAATATCAAGTTTCTCCAGATCAGACATTTTGTCATTTCCTGTCCATGTCAGATTGATCTTATTATCTGCACTGCTGTAGTTCTGTTTATCCATCTGAACTGTGGTGATCTCCGGAAGCGGATCTACGCCATAGAGGATCAGTTCAGAAGAACTTGCTGTTTTTATCGTATAAGTTTTATTTGCCAGTGACGGATCGGTAAAGGAGACAACAAGGGTTGCTTCTTTCTTCTCTTCATCATAAGTAAAGTTGGCATTTGCAGTCTCATTCTGTTCATCGGTTTTGTCATTGTCATAATACTGGATCGGATATGGCGTTCCATTCTCATCGGTAACTTTGAGTCCTTCTTTTCCTGCTTTTGCCTCTTCCAGTGATTCTGCTGAAAATGCAATGCTCAGAACCTGTGCCACGCCGTCCTGGAAATTGCCAAGCGTTACGTTATGCGTGGTTCTTGTAATATCAGAGCGAAGGCTGGAGCTGATTTTTCCGTCTGCATCTGCCAGGGTGCTGTTTTCGCTTGAATCCTTCTGGTAAATATTCGGGCCGATGCTCATGTAAAGCATATCCTGTTTTTCTTCATCATAGCCAACGGCGTACCATCTGCCGGAAATACCCTCTGTGCTTCTTGCTTCTTCCAGATACTGCGGATAGGTTGGATTTACTTTTGCCTGTGAGCCAAAGGAGAGGTCACCGCCATAGGCATAAGAAATACCGGTTGAGAATCCGAGAACTTTCAGTGCACCCCAGATACGCTTTGTGTTCAGTCCAAGTGCCGCACCGCCGATCTGGATACCGCCGATCAGCGGGATCACATCCGGAATGCTGACGATCGCCTGTGCATAAGCTTCAAACGCTTCCTGTGCATCACTGCTGGCATCAATCACAATATAGCCCTTGCCATCGATGATACCCATATAGTTGATGCTGCACTGCACCAGCGTCTTGAAATAAGGGATCCACTGTGTCTCCAGTTTCGCATATTCCATGATCTTGATGTCCGTGTTTGCCACTTTCAGGTTCGAAACCTTGATGCCGAATCCTGTCAGACCAAGGCTCATATCGGCACGAGCCTCCAGCACCTGGAAGAGATTAAACGATACGCTCAGCAGCAGTTTGATCGGAGGTACTTCGCTGCAGCAGAAGATCGTATCATAGAGATTTTCAAATCCGCCGCCACCGCCGATGATCCAGCATACACCGAAGGAATCCAGGTTGATGCCCGGTTTGATACCTTCCACATAGAAATACAGGTTATCCACAACCGGGATCTTATTTTTACTCTTTATCCCCAGTTTGATCTCCAGCGTGATGGATTTCAGGAACGATGCACTTCCTTCCACACCCATCGACCAGTCATTCACTGTGTTGACCTCCAGCGTTCCTTCGATGTTCGGCATGGAATCGGTGTAGCCCGGGATTTTTACTTCGGCTGAGAAATTCACTCCGATAAATCCCTGATTCATGCCGTAGAGTACATTTTTTACCTCTACTTTTGCATCGGTATCGCCATCATCGTCCCCTTCTTTTTTGTTATTCTGGTTGTTTGCGACTTTTGTTTTCTTATTGTTTTTTGTAAGAGAACCGGAAGAGCTGCCGGTCGGTTTGTAAGTTTTTTTATACGCATTGCGGAGCGTATCTGCTTTTGCTCCGTCATTTGCAAATACATTCTGATTTACTTTATCAACCTTTTCCCCGGTGTTTCCTCTTTTGGATGTCGGGATCAGAAAGCTTAAGTCGAGCTGTGCGGAGAATGACATCACAAATCCTTCTGCATCCTCCACCTTCAGTTCTTCCACCCGATCTGCATCGCCGTCATACATCATGCCAAGCCTTGCAAAAGAAAGATTAAATGCCATCCCGGCGATCGTCATCAAACCATTTAATGCCGCCGGATAAATCAGGGTGATCTCCTCATCCTGAAAACCTTCGATCTCTTCTCCGTTCATGTTATAAGGCACAAGTCCGTATTCTGTTCCGTTTTCGATGCTTGTAAACGCAGCATTACCCTTGTAGATCCTGGTGTTTTCTACAGAAGCATTTAATGTAATATCATTAAAATCTGTGTTGATCACGCCGTCCTTCTGGCTGACTTCTACGGTACCGTTCAGGGCATCGATACAGCCGTTGATCACAACTTTGTCTTTTTCACCGCTGATCGATTTTGCAACGTATTTCACATTTGTTCCGTCCGCACCTTTATCAAAGGTATCATCTTTGATAAAGCTTCCCTGGAAGAACAGCAGCGTTTCTTCGTAATTGTTTTTATCTGCTGCGTAAGCTTCTTCGCTTGCATAGGTTTTCAGCTGATATTTTGCTTGATCCCCTGTTTTGCCTTTTTCCTGCACAACTGCGAGAATCCCGTAATAATCATTTCGATAGCGGATGTCATCCGACATGACCACCTTCAGAGCATCGCCGGTTGTGATCTTGTCAACGCCGGTCGGCGGTTCTGTCCACTCAAAACTGAGCTGATATGTGTCCGGTTTCATCGTCTCCGTAAAAAGAATATCCAGTTTGTTTTCCTGCGGATCGATCAAAATGTTTTCTGATGGAATTTCGTACTTTTTGCTGTCGCTTGCTCCCTGTGCATACAGTGTGTAGCGGCTCTTATCCTCCAGCATGGTGAAATTGCTGCCGCTCACATAGAGATGTCTCGTCAGATCATTATAGAGGATCTCCGGTGTCGCACTGTGAAACGTGATCTTCGGCAGTTCGCCGTTTCCGCCCGGGCAAAGAATGTAAGTAGAACCTTCATACAAGAGATTTTCATATAACAGTCTCGCATCCGTAGAATCCGGAAGGTTAAACACACGGAACGTAATCTTTCGATAGCTGGATGCACTGTCCACTTTCGCCCGGAAATAAAATGGGATCTTGATCTCCGTTCCCCTCGTGAAATCCACATAAGTGCTCTGATACGGCACTGCATAGCTGGTCTCGTAGATTGGCTCTTTCTGATCTTCGTCAAGCGGTGTGAGACCTTCTGATGCATAAGCTGCGATGACTACTTTTTTATAATCGTTCTTCTCAGAAATATTTTTTAAAGTTGCCTGAATATCAATAATGCCGTCCTCTTTAAAGGTTCCGTCTGTATTGCGGTTGCAGGTAGAAACATAATTTTTTCCGTCTGCCGACAGATCCAGAACGGACGGTGAAGTCATATTGAAGGTTACCTGATCTGTTTCAAGATCTGTTTTTTCATTGGAAAATACTCCATAGTATGTGTTTACAATTCCTTCTTTTCCCGACTGGATTGTTCCAAGATCATAGTACATTGCCATGGCACTATCTGCTGTCCCGTACTGATCATTGCCATCGCTTGTAAAATCCAGAGTCTCATCCGGGGCAAAATCAAAGCCGGTCGCCGCCAGAGAGTTCCAGTGTGCAAAAGCGACTTTTTTTAACATTCCTTTGGAAGAGACTACGGTTGATGCCGTTGCCGTCGGACTGTAAATGTCATCGTATGCATAAAACGCAGTCGGAATATTCGCTGCATCCAGCACACATTCCCGTTTGATAATATCGCTGGCATAAGATGTATTTGGAATTTCATAATATACAAAATCCTGATCTCCGACGGCCGAATCAAGCAGCATTCTCGCCTCAACTTTTACGTCCTCACTGCCATGATTCTGTACATCGTAGTTGATCATGACCATGCCGTGTTCGTTTGATCCGGTATTTGCCAGCTCGAGCCGCTGGGTGAATTCCAGTTCACCCAGGCTCCATTTTGCTGACAGTCCCTTTGCATCCTGCGAAACGGTTACACCGCCGGACTTTATTCCTTCAAAAGAATAATCTCCGCCGAAAATGTAATCTTTTGTCTCTCCGTTTCTGGTTATGCGGAAGGAAGTAAATGAAGTGTCATAATCATCGCTGTGGTACAGCAGATCTTTGTTATTGTCGGATTTTATTGTCTTATCACCTTCCACATTTGAGATATAAAATCCGCCGTTTTTACCTGACATGCGGACAGATATCGAATCGTTCTGCAAAAGCAGCACATCTTCATCCGCCACTTTACTCTCCATACTCTGCGGTGCCGCCAGCATTTCCAGCGGAAGGCCCGTAAAGAGCACAACCGCGGAAAGCATCAGACTGAAAGCCCTCTTTAAAAATATCTTGTTTTTTCTCTTATCCATATACCTGCCCTCCTTTACTGTTCTAAATCAATATAAATATAAGTCAGATACGTTTCTTTATTCTGCGTTACAATATAGAGCGTATAGAATCCTGCCTCCAGATCCGTCAGCTTACCGTCTTTCACAACATCTGCCTTCTTCATCGCTCCGGCTTTCTGAATTCCCTTTTTGTAATATACCTTAAAGGATTCACCGGTTCTTCTGGATTTTTCCAGTACCAGATCTGCCCGATTTTCTTTCAGAATCGTCGTATCACACGGAAGCAGTGATTCGCCGTTTGCCGTGATCTTCAGATTTGCCGAGCTGATGACTTTCACATACCGTTTGACCAGTTTTTCATTTCCCACACGGTCACTCAGTAAATATGTGACTTCATGAATACCCTGCTCGTTCATCTGTTTTTCCGTCAGCATATTTTTCAGTGAAATCTGCGGATTCGAATCAATGTTATCCCAGAGCCGGAATGTCGTCGCATCCAGAAGCTGTTCTCTTAATTCTTCGGCAGTCGTTCCCTGGAAAACATTTACAACAGAGCGGTCAAACTGAATACTCGGTGCAATATCATCCAGATACTGGATCTCCAGTACACGGTAAGAAACCAGTCCTGCCTGATCGGTTGCTTTGACCTGATAACTTCCGTTTGTCGTGATCGGAAGTGTGATCCAGTCCAGTTCATCTCCTTTTAATTCGCCATCGCCGTTTTTGTCCGTCGGTGCTTTGACCGGATATTCTTTTCCGCGGAACGTTATCGTTCCTGCCTCGGACATCGTAACCTTTACGCTGCAGTCCTCTGAGCGGATGTACGTTTCCGGAATGCCGGATGCGTAGACAACCGGAGGTATTTCATCGATCGAATCCACCGTGATCTGCTGCTGCGTCATATTTCCGGCTGCATCCGCAAATGTGAAATCATATACACCGTTTTCTTTGATTGCCAAAGAAATATTGGTGTTGCCGCCATATTTTCTGTTCAGACCGCCGCCGCTTACAAATACGGTTTCATCGGAGCGGAAGATAACGTTCATCTGGTTGTTTTCCAGTTTCTGTGTCACTGTGATCGTCGGTGCATTTTTATCAATGATGTCAACCAGGTCGATATCGGTCATCTCACCGGAAACACCGTTCGGCGAAGTCGCCACAATCTTAACCATTCCTGGAACCGCTGCGAAAAATTCTACGTTTCCTTTTCTTCCGCCCAGCTCGATTCCTGTCTTTGAGAATGTTCCATTGTCTTCTACCCAGTTATCATTCTGTTTATAGTATACTTTCAGTTCCGATACTGTCTTGTTAAAATCAAGACTCAGCAGAACGGAGCTGTTTGTCGGTTCGATCGGCGGCAGTTTCTCATAAGATTCTCCGTCTTTGACATAACACGGACTCCAGGAAGATACGCTGATCTTCGGTGCATCCTTGTCGATCTCCGTTACTTTTGTGCTGATCTTTGCCCGGTTGCCGCTTCGGTCTTTAAAAACAGTATCGTAAGTTCCGTTATTTTCTACTTCCCGGAAATAGTAATACCCCTCGTCATCCATGCCCTTCTGCAGTCCCGACGTCACCGGAAGGATGGTTCCTTTTTCGTTTTCTTTATCAGAATTATCATCTGCATAGAATTTCAGTCTCATGCGGGTAAAGCTGATACCTTCTTTTTCCACGCGGACCGTCGGTGCTTCCTGGTCAATCTTCGCAGCCTCAAGACTGTGCCAGAATATGTTTCCTTCCTGATCGATCGCAATCACCGTGATCTGACACGGCTTTGTGATAAGCAGGCTGTTATTGTTCGCATCCAGTTTCACACCATCAATCTGATCTGAGGTACTGTTGAAATTCAGTTTTCCCGTATCTGCCTGCAGTCCGTTTTTCACGATCAGTTTCGTCCGGCTGTCATCAGAAATGGTATAAGAAATCTTATAACCGCCGCTGTATCCGATCTTTTCTGCCAGTTCGGCAAAAGCATCTTCTGACGGTGTCCAGGAACTGAAATAACTTGCCAGTCCGTCATAGACCGCATAGACTTCCGCAACGACTTCCGGAGGTGTTGTGTCTTTTTCATAAGCACCTTCTTCTTCCACCGGTGCTTCATACGGCTTCATGTTCAGCTCATCCGGCAGTGTGACTGTGATCGGTGCACCTTCGTTTCCGCACTCATCACTGTATTCAAAGGTATAGCTTCGTTCCATGTTTTCCGAATAGAGGAACGTATGCTTTAATTCCTTTCCATTTGCAGCATACAGATCTTCACTCTCGGAAGCGATCCAGACTTCAATACCGTCTGTGGTACTCTGATCTTCAAGATTTGAAATATCCAGTGTATTTCCTTCCTGTACTTCTCCGTTCTCCAGAAATCTCCAATAAACCTTTGCATCCTTCGGTGCATCTTTATCCATGTTTTCTACCGTAACATTGTAGTCCACCGTTTTCTGCTCAGCTGCTCCCGGAATGGTCAGTTCAAATGTAATATTTGCGTTTTTGTGGAACACGATCGTTGCCTTTGATTTCTGCTTGTTCCAGCTGATCGTATAAGCGTCACTGGTATCTTCTTTGTTTTCGCTGTCATCCGTACTACTTTCACCTGTATCGTCTGTCTTTTTCAGGGAAATCTGTGCGTTTTCGCTGACACCTTCGATCGTTGCCACTACATCTTCTTTTGTTTTCTCTGTCGTGCTGTACTGGATCTGTGCCGAATAATCTCCGAAAAAGTCCTCCAGTGTAAACTGCTCCGTATATGAATTTCCATAAATATCTTCATACTCGATCTCGTAAGTTCCATCCTTACTGATTCCGCAGTAATCCTTCAGCAAGACGTTTTCGTCGTCCATCGGCACATCAAACTGACGCAGCATATCTCTTGCCCTTCCAAGCATAAAGTACGAGCCATAATAGATGTATCTGTACATGATCTGCGGAAGTTCGATCCCATTTATTTTTTTGATATGGACTTCCATATTGAATTCAAAGTTTACCATGCCGTCCTGCGGATAAACATCCATTCTGCGGATCTTCGGCCGCTGGTTGATTCCGTAGAAGTCCTGGTCTTTGGAAGAAATCGTTTCCATGACATTACCGGCCTCATCGACAATCCTCAGCTCAATACTGTGCGGCATATGAAGTCCTTTCTCTTTGGAAAGATCAATGTCTGCCTTGAAATCTCCCATAAGACGCAGGGTGTGGCTGCCATCTTTATTCACCAGATAATTTTCACTCAGAAAACCTAGACTCTGGTTGATATCCTTTGTGAACTCCATACCGCAGTAATAAGAGCCATCCCAGTCGGATCCATATCCATCGTCTGTCTGTACCACATGGATCGGATCTTTTCCATCGATGATCAGCTGAATATTTGCATTTTTCAGATTCCGATCGTCGCGGATCTCAATTTCAAAGCTCGGATTTGTGATATGTTCATCCGTTTCTCCTTCGTTCTGTGCGGTACTGTCTGTGCTGATTGTAGTAATCTCGCTTGTGGCACTTTTTAACACTGTAAACTCTGCTGTTGGTGCTGTATGATCCACATCTGTGATATAAAACTGCTGATAGCTTAAGTTTCCATATCCATCCAGCAGATAATACAGGTGTCGCTGGTTTTCTGTATAAGCAAAACTTCTCTCTTTTATCAGCGTATCCGCAGTGTCATCGGAAGCAGAAAGATTCACTTCATACATTTCCGGATCTTTTGCAACCATCGTACTGTCTGCTTCTGTTACTGCTGCAGAAATACTCTGCCTGGAAGCCTCACTTTCTTCCACTTCTATTTTGAAATCCGGTGCTTTTGCAGAATAATAAATCTCCACTTCGTGACGCTGTGACTTCACGCCTCCAACGTTCATCAGTTCATAAGAGATTGTGTTGCTGCCTTCAAAGACCGGAACTGCACATACATCTGCATTTGCATATCCGCCTGCATAAAAGGCTGCCGCATCCTCCGCCTGGAACATTGCTTTTGCATCCGTCGGCTTTACGTCAAACATCATCACTTTATTTTCTGCATCATAATCCTTAAGCGGGAACCATTTCGCAGAAGCCTCGTTATCACCCGCCCAGACTTTGATCCAGTAATTGCCGGCATCGTAATCTTCCATGCCGTTTACCGTAAACTGAATGCTGCGGTTGTAAGTAATCCCTTCCGTTGTCTCAGATGTTGCACAGTTTCCAAGATAGAGAACATCTGTCGTATAGCCATCCGCTCCGGTTGCGGTAAAATCCGGTTTCTGGTCATCCACAACGGTCCGGTTAAATTCATACGTTCCGGTTGCGGCAAATCCATAGTACGGAACTTTATCTGCTCCCTGATATGGATCTTCTGCTGCAAAATGAATACTTCCCGTCACTTTGCTGATACCAAATGCTTCTGTCATATCAGCATCATAATTATAAAGATAAATGTTGTCATACTGCTCCGTCGTAATGACCGGTTCTGCCGAATTACCCTGTTTGTTGCTGACAGAAACTTCCAGTTTATACTGTCCGTTTGGCAGTGTCAGACCTTCCGGAATTTCTACCGTCTGGCTGGATTTTCCCTTTATAATATTCCACCGGTAAACTTCGGTTTCCTTATCACCTTCTGTCTGTTTCAGGCAGATATAGGTATTCGGCGATGCATAATCCATATCATCCATCACAAAATGTCTGGTTCTCTGATTTGCAAAGCTGATGTCAAATGCTGCCCCGGTAAGTGTGGAGAGATATTCTGCTCCGTTTACCTCCGGATTGTATGCATCTCCAAAATCTTCCCGTTTTACCTGCTGCCCATAATTTGCATTATCTTTTGTTTTGATCGTCACGGTATTTGCCGGTGTCCGATCGATCTGATAACTTCCGGTTTTTACATCTTTCTTATCGGAAAATCCATACTCGTCAGGAGTCATGGTAAAGGTCTTTGTGACCAGTTTTCCTTTTGATGCATCAAATGTTTTTTTATTTCCGCTTGTCGCAAAAGCACTGCTCTTAAAACCGGACCCTGCTGTAACGGTTACATTTCCATAGTATTTATTTCCGCTGATCGCCAGGAAACGTTCTCTTACGGTCGCCGCATTTGCATCATTTAAACTGTTGTAAGTTGTCGTGATCTCATATTTCTGATTTCCGGTCATGATAAGCGTTCCGTAGGACCATTTTCCGGTCTCGCTGCTCTGATATCCGGAAGAATACGGAAGTTTTGCCGCATCCAAAAATTCTTCGTTATCGATCAGTATTTCTGATGCCTTTCCTGACACGCTGCGGATAAAATAAGCATCCTGTTCGATCGGATCTTTTACTGCCACAAACAGTTCCGCTTCATTTGCGGAAGAAGTGATCGGTCCGCGGACTTTCAGCGAAGATTCTTTGTTTGCTTCGTTCGTTTTTGTTTCCGGTGTTATAATTTCCACTGCCGGAATATTTCGGTCGATTGCCGCATCTGCAAGTTTTTCGCTTATGGTTTCATTCTTTGCGATATCGGCTGCCGAGACATAAAGTGCTGCCTGATAAGTCTGGTTTGCTCCGACTGTTTTTGTACGGATCGTAACTAGGCACTCGGTCACTTTATCGCCGGACTGGTTCACAACCGTCACATCCCCCACAGCTGCCGTAGTAAATTTGTCACTTCCCGGAAGCGTGCTGCCTTCTTCCAGCCAGAAGTAGCGAATATTGTCGATATTGATGCCGCCTGCATCTTTAACTCTCACAACGGCTTCCTGATATGCACTGTTGTCATTGTTTTCTTTGAGCTGTATGCTCTCATAAGAAATCACAGGAGCGATCTTGTCTTTTGCCGTGTAGCTGTATTTTGCTGTTACGGTCTTTGTATTATGATTAATATCACTTGCAGATACCTGCACTTTGACTCCGTTGTTTACGGAAGAATAATCAATATTTTTGTCGA
Source organism: Hominisplanchenecus sp. (assembly GCF_046967715.1). Classification (NCBI taxonomy): domain Bacteria; kingdom Bacillati; phylum Bacillota; class Clostridia; order Lachnospirales; family Lachnospiraceae; genus Hominisplanchenecus; species Hominisplanchenecus sp. The sequence goes on along the minus strand of NZ_JBKVNQ010000019.1, from coordinate 29,573 downwards.
ATTTCAGATACAGATGAAGATCTGTTGTATCATTGGTCAGATCAAGATCGATCTTTGTCTTTCCAGACTGTGCCTCTTTGAATCCTGTCTGGTCGATCTCATCTTCTTTCAGTGCCGTCTGTGATGCATAATACCAGAACTTATTGGCATCTCCCTGTCCCTGAAGGTTCACCGTCATGCTGGCTTTTCCGCCGATCACACCCGAGGCCAGAGGCCCGGAAGTATTTCCGCTCACCGTATCATAATCTTTTACGCTGAACGCCAGAGAATACACTTCATCTTCTGACTTCGTCATTCTCGCCATCTCATACGTTTTTGTTTCTGATACAGCCTGACTGTCGATCATGATCGTCGGAACTTCGTTATCCAGATAGAAATCTTTACTTGTACTGCCTCTCAGATCATTTGCCACAGAAAGTGTATTTCCGGAATAATCTTTGATCTCGCTCAGGCCTGCAATTTCCGTGATCGTCACTTTATAATCCGTTTTCTTTTTGTAGTTCAGTTTATCCTGCTTCTGGAAAACCATATCCCGATCCACGATAAAATCCTTGAATATGACAACCGTTTTTCCGGTTGACGACTGATCAAAAACATATTTTGCCTCAAGTTTCACCGGACTGCCGTCTTTCTTTTTGATATTTAAAGAAGCGATGATCTTTTTCCTGTTGGCATCACTGATCTTCTGGATGCGTTCATTTAAAACAGCAGATACCGTCACGGTCGTTCCGACCTTCAGATAATTGGCTTCGTTTGCATTTTGTGTCTGGTTTTTCTGGTTCGTGGTGATCGAAACTGTTTCGACGATCGGATTTACCGTATCTAGGTATGCCCTTGTCACGCTGCATCCTGCGGATCCTTTTTTCACATTGCGAAATCCGTCCAGACTGAGCGGATTTCCGGCAAGGTCTGTAATGACACTGCTTGTTTTTTTCAGTGCGTTATAATCGGAACTCCCAACAGCTGCTTTCAGTTTTTTCATCGTCCCACTTCCATTAGACAAGGTACCCCCATCATAACCGACAAATTTTCGGTCATAATTTTTGCTGCCGTTCTGATCAATGATCGATGTCTGATAGCCGATATCCGCAAGTCCGGACACATAAAAATCCACCGTTTTGTTATCAATGGTTTTTGGGACTTTATAAGAAAATATTGCAATATCATCTTTCAAAGTATCCAGATTCGCATACGCAGTTGCCACATCTGCCGTATTTTTCTGTCCAAGCGACAATGCCAGTCTGATGTTCTTTGACTGTGTACTGCCTGCATTGTTATCTGCCAGACGCACATATTCGCTGAATTTCACCTTTACATACATCGTCTGACCTTCCTTAAAATACAAGGTCGGTGTGTCTGAGTTTTTGTCACTCGTGATCGTGATCGTCTTGATTTTCGGAGCGGTCTCATCCTTAAATGCAATCGATACATTCTGGATCTTGGCACTTCCGCAGCTGCCGCAGCCCTTTTTCGTAGTCACATAGAGAGCTGCTCTTTTATTCTGTCCCAGCGATGGCCGAAATGCTGCCCAGGTATCACGATCCCCGACCGTCCAGCTTCCATCTGAATTATGATCGCCTGTATTGTAGCTCTGCCCGAGCCAGAAACTGTTATTATCTGCACTGGTCGGATAACCAAAGATAATTTTTCCGTACTGCGTCCGGTTTCCCCAGTGGTGTCCGAAATTCTTATGTTTATCATTCGTTATGTATGCCATCAGATTCTGACTGATCTGTCCAGACTGATTGTACAGCACCGGATAGTCCTTCTGCACGTTGACTGAAAATGTCTTCCCGGAGCCGGCTTGCGTCTTGTTGTATTTGTATTTCACCATACCAACATTGTTGTAAATACTGCCGTAAAGCGAATCCTCTTTCTTGGACTTGCACCGTACCAGCGCATTGAAAATTTCCTTTGCCTTGTCTCCGGTCGTCAGATCCCGGCACAGTACGCCCACACCATACTTCTGTGGACTGTAAGACGCCGCCGCACGCACCTGTATGGCATCACCCAAAAAGGTACTCGCCGGAACACTTCCAAGCACAAGCGTTGCCGCCAGCACGGAACTTAAAACTTTTTTGACTTTTTTCGAGATTTTTGGCTTTAATTTCTCCATAAACTACGCCTCCTTCTGTTTTAATTTTCTCCCTGTGCCGTCCCCGGCACATTTTCCTCTTTTATATTTTACTTTAAAAAATTTTTACAGACATCGTCCATTTGACAAAAAAAATGGACATTTCCTCTTAAGAATGTCCATTTACAAAGAAAAATTTTCTTTTTTAACTTCAGGTAATGTCTGGTTATTTTATAATGATGCTACGAATTGCTCCGTTACAAAGTAAGTCCCACAATTTTTTAAATATTCGGCATCATCTCAGCATATAGTCTTTTAATTGTTTTCGGTTGGAAATACTCATTTTGTTGAAAATACAGGTCATATGCTGTTTCACGGTTCTTGGCGTGATCTGCATATAATCAGCGATTTCCTGATTTGTCCAGCCGCGGCTCGCAAGCATGGCAATCGTAAACTCTGTGGTTGTTAAATTATCCGCCACATATTCATTCGTATCCGGGTTGTGGATCCGCCGCCAGCCAAAACTGAACTTATAAGTAATTGCGATGATCCGCTCATAATCTTTCGGATAATCTTTCTTAAGACAAGTCTCGATCAGCCCCTGCAGAAGTCCGTGGTGTTCGCCGATGCCTTCGATCAGACCATCCGGTCTTGCGATCTCCCACGCCTGCATAAAATATTTCTTGGCAAGCTCTGTCTGCATCAGATTCATGGCATTCATTGCCGCCACCAGATTCAGGTAGATCATTGAAATCGGATATATCTCTTTTGTCGTCATCAGACATGCCTCCACGATGCCAAGAGAACGCTGGTATTCCCGATCCAGATATGCCTTATGTGCAAGCACGTAAACACCCCACAGCTGTTTTCCTTTTTTGAATTCTCCGACATAATCTGACAGTGGCGGAATATCGCCAACCGGAAGATGCAGAAGTGTGTGTGCCGCGGCAGCTACAAAGACACCAAATGCCTTTGCCTTCTGATCCGTATTTCCTTTCATCACCTGATCGAGATTCTCCGTCAGCCTGTTCAGCCCCATCCGTGCCGAATGGATATGGTTCAGCGACAGATTTGCAAACGTATAGATCAGGCAGGCCGACATCTTCAGCATGATATCCGGATGATCCAGATACATTTCCGCATATTCTACCGCCTTCTCGTGATGGCCGCTGAAATAATAATATTCTGCGTACGCCATCATCTTTTCATCCTGATCTGCAAGTGACTCAATAAAATCTATGCAGCCGCCAAGCGGAAAAGCAGAACTCATCAGAAGCATCGGCGTGTGAAACGGCTGTTCCCTGCGTTCCTCCATGTCCTTTGATTCTGCTGCCAGGTTTTCTGTATTTTCCACACTTTGCGTATTTTCCGGATTGTTCACAATTCCAAGAATATAATCCGTGGATACGCCAAACTCCTGTGCCAGAGCCATCAACATATCACTGTTGATCGTTTTCGTCTCCCCTTTTAAAATACGGCTGATCTGTGAAGATGTCACACCGATCCTCCTTGCCAGCTCCCTCTGGGAGATCTGCTGCTTTTCACACAGTTTTACGATACGTTCCCCCGGAGTCTTGAATGACTCCTCCTCTGATTTTGCATTTTCCTCCATCTCTTTCACCTCTGTAATGATTTTCCATCTTTCCCTGTATTCCCGTTTTTCGCCTCTCTATTTTAACACAGAATACCATCTGCTGCAAATCTGCATCACACCGGCCAGATGAGTTTTTTTTGCATCTGAATCCTGCTGTTATACTTTCATCCGGCCTATCCGAATCATTCTTAAAGACCGGAAATTTTCTTCTGTCAATTCTGTCCCGATTGTTATATAATTGCCCCGTACAGTCTTTGAAAGGAGACAAAAATTATGCTTAAAAAACAACCGGGGTTCGTCCTGAAAAAAATCAAAGATTCTTACTATCTTCTTCCGTTCGGTCAGCAGGTTGCCGATCAGAAAAAGGGACTGTTTCTCAATGAAACGGGTGCTTTTCTGTGGGAATGTCTCTGTGATACCACAAAGCATGCAGAGCTTGTAAAAAAGCTTGCCGGGCATTATCAGCTGGAAGAATCCGACTTTCCGATGCTTGAAGAGGACGTAACTTTATTTCTGAATCAGCTTACTTCTTTTGACATTTTAAAGGATGACGGTGATTCTGCCGATTCTCTTTCTTCTATATATATGAACATTGCAGATCTGGTGATCCGTCTGTGCGGACCGGCAGAACTTTTTCCAAAAGAATTTTCTGCTTTTGCCTGTGATCCCAAAACAGCCCCAAAAATCACACAGGAAATCCATCTAATCTGTCAGAGTCCGACAAAGCAAAACGGCACCGTGCTGCTTCGAAACCGGGAACTTTCCATCCTCGAACATGCTGACGGCTATGTGATGCTGTTTCCGACACTGAAAAATATTTTTGAAGCCCATATGACAAAAGACGGCCATCTTGTACAGATTTACTGTTCTTCCGCCGTGACAGAGAGCAACCTGGAAAACCTTTTCCATGCAATTCGGCCATTCTTCCTTTTTATCGCTCAGAAAAACGGAAAATTCGCCGTTCATTCTGCCTCGCTTCTTTATAAAGAAAAGGCATGGCTCTTTTCCGGTCACTCCGGCATGGGAAAATCCACTCACACCAATCTCTGGAAGGAGCTTTTCGGCACACCGCTCCTGAACGGAGATTTAAACCTGATCGGCGAAGAAAACGGGCAGTTTTTTGTTTACGGTATTCCGTGGTGCGGAACTTCCGGCATCTGTACCACCGAAAAACAGAGGCTTGGCGGTATTGTACTGCTTGGACGCGATGCGAAAGACAACCGCTTTGAGATCATGACTCCAGCGGAACGAGTTCTGCGTGTCATGCAGCGGATGATCTCCCCGTCCTGGACAGATGAGCTGGTCTCACGCAGCCTTGCATTTGCAGAAACACTGACAGATGAGATTCCGGTCTTCCATTTCCTTTGTATGAAAAATCCTTCTGCGGCACACAAAATGCGTCAGAGAATCGATCTGTGGGAGGCAGTAAAACAATGAAAGATAAACTGCTGCTGATATGGAAGCACCTCAAACCGGAGAATCTTCAGAAAATGTGGCTGCAGTCCAAATGGATCTGGCAGTATGGAAAACGCTACTGGAAATCCATGGTTGTTTATACACTGCTCGGCATTGCCGGTTCCGGCGTATCACTGGTTTCCGGTTTTATATCAAAAGATTTGATAGACATCATCACCGGACACCAGACCGGCAAACTGCTCTCCACTTTTGCCGCAATGATCGGTTTTTCCATTGCAAATATTTTATTTTCACAGGCATCCACCTATGCTTCGACATTCATCAACCTGAAAGTCGATTCAGAGATCAAAAATGACATTTTCGCAAAAATGCTGGTTACCGACTGGGAGTCCTTGACCGACTATCACACCGGTGATCTGGTCACCCGCTGGAGCTCCGATGCTTCGAATATTTCCAGCGGCATCCTCAACTGGATCCCGAACCTGGTCATTTACATTTTCCGTTTTATCAGTGCACTTTTCGTCGTTCTCTACTACGACCCGACCTTTGCCCTGTTTGCCCTGATCGGCATTCCGTTCAGTGCGATCTTGTCAAAACCACTGCTCCGCCGCATGAGCAACAACAATGCAAAGAGTGCCGCCATGAACGCCAAAATGTATGGATTTAATCAGGAAACGTTTTCCAATATCCAGACGATCAAAGCATTTGACCTGATCCATTTTTACATCGAACGCCTGAAATCTCTGCAAAAAGAATATATCCAGATGCGAATGGATTTTCAGAAAATGTCCATGCTGACTTCCATCCTGATGACGCTGATCGGTTTTATCGTATCCTACAGCTGCTACGGCTGGGGAATTTACCGCGTCTGGAGCAATGCCATTACATACGGAACAATGACCATGTTCCTCTCCCTGTCCGGGACTCTGACAAGCTCTGTCAATTCGCTTGCCGGCCTTGTTCCGTCTGCGGTTTCCCTGACGATCTCTGCCGGCCGTCTGATGGATATTGTGGAAATGCCGCAGGAAGACTACAGCCATGATGACCAGGTCATTGCTTTTGAAAAAGATCACAGAGCCGAAGGCATCGGCATTGCCATGCAGGATCTGAGTTATAGTTACAACACCGGAACCGAAGTGTTCCGCGATGCTTCCATGGAAGCTTATCCACACGAGATTGTTGCCCTGGTCGGTCCTTCCGGGGAGGGCAAAACAACGATGCTGCGGCTGATCTTGTCGCTGCTCCAGCCATCGGGCGGTTCGTGTCATGTCTGTGCCGGAGACAACCATCGGACACAGATTGAAATGTCACCTTCCACCAGAAAACTGTTTTCTTATGTACCTCAGGGAAATACCATGTTTTCCGGTACGATTGCAGAAAATATGCGAAACGTCAAACCAGATGCCACAGACGAAGAAATCATCCACGCCCTGCAGCTGGCATGTGCCTGGGATTTCGTGGAAAAGCTTCCGGACGGCATTCAGAGCATGGTCAAAGAACGCGGCGGCGGATTCTCCGAAGGACAGGCACAGAGACTTTCCATTGCCAGGGCACTGCTTCGCCACTCGCCGATCCTGCTGCTCGATGAAGCAACCTCCGCACTCGATGTCGCTACCGAACGGAAGGTGCTGAAAAACATCATGCAGGATACCTATCCGAGAACCTGTATCGTCACGACTCACCGACCGACCGTACTCAATATCTGCACTCGTGTTTATGCGATACGTGAAAAAAAATGTGAAGTGCTGAAAGATGAAGAGATTGAAAAACTGATGGGAGATTTCTGATCACAGTATTTTTTTCGAAAAAAAAGGCAAAACCAGAAACGGTTTTGTCTTTTTATCTATGCTTCTGTACGTGATCCGTCTGTGATACCGACACTTAAAACAGATCACCCAATATCTTTTACCCTGAAATTATTTTACAGAATATTCAAAGCTTGTCATTTTAAGATTATCAATGCTTGTTCCATGGTTCAGATGGATACCCATCGTCAGCGGATTTGTTGCTGTGCTTGCAAATACAAAAGTAGCAGTCTTTCCTGAACATGATGCCTGTACAGATGCATCGTCTGTCTCTGCCTCATCTACTGTATCGTTAAAATGAACGTTCAGAGTAATGGTTCCGTCGATACCGGACCAGTTTGCCATAGCAAGTCCTTTACCGCCATTTGTTCCCCATTTGTCCCATACACCGTAGTATGTAACATTCAGGGTTCCCTGTACAGCACCACTTGCTGCATATACACCTTCTGTCATTCCTGCATCCACAGATACGACTGGTTTTTTATATGTTCTCATATGCTTTTACCTCCTTTGTTTTTAAATATATATTAATCTTATAAGGATTAAAAGTCAATATTTTTTTTATGACTTTTTGCAGCATTGTTTTTTTGCTCTGAAAATGCTAAAATCAAAACTCAGTAAGACCAAAAACAACGATCCACAGGAGGTTTCATCATGGCATCTTCCAGACCTGATCTTGAAGCTTTACTTCAGGACGGCAACATCATCCGCATCAGACCACAGGGCTACAGTATGTACCCACTCTTTATCCCGGGGCGAGATGAAGCCCTGATCGAATCCGTCTCTGCCAACACGGTCCGCAAAAACGATGTCGTTCTTTACCGCCGTGACCAGAGTATCCTTGTCCTGCACCGCATCTGTAAGATCACTGCGGAGGGATTCTTTATGGTCGGAGACAATCAATCTGAAATCGAAGGTCCGCTGCGTGCCGACCAGATCAAAGGCCGCCTGATCGCCTTTGTACGCAATGGAAAGGAAATTTCGGTAAAGAATCCGCTGTACCGCTTTCTCTCTGCTCTGTGGCTTTTTATGCTGCCGCTGCGTCCTGTCTGCTTTCGCATCACTGCTTTTTTGCGAGGATCTAAATAGCAGATTCTTTTTACAGCAGAATTCCTTTCTGCTGTAATGTTTTTACCACTGCCTTTACATCTTCCAATACTTCTGACTTTGGCACATCGTATTCTTCTGCAACCAGTCCTGCCAGCTCCTCTGTACTGTCTGCTTTGTCAGCATTGATATAGATAAATCCCGCTGTTTCACTTAAGGAGATTGTCTCGTTCATCTCTTCGGCACGCTCGCCGCATGGGATTAGCACATATTCTTCTTCTAACTTTCGTATCACGTAACCTTCTGCTTTTTTCATTCCTTTTTCCTCTTTTCTTCTTATTTTATAAATGTTATGATAACTAAGACAAATTTGTTGTTCGCCACTTTATAAAAATGAAAATCAGTCCCCATACCATGATCAAAGGAGCCACCTGCTATGGATTCATTATACAACACTTACTTAAAAATGCTCACCACGCCATTTGATGATCCCTCTTCGGATCTGCCGGATATTTCACCGGAAGATTATCCTGCACTTTTTGCACTTGCAGACCGTCACTGTACGCTTCCGTTTGTACTTCCTTATTTCCGGAATACCGGTCTTTATCCGCAGATACTTCAGAAGAGTAAGCACATGATGCTGAATTACTATCAGATCGATCAGTTCACACGTCGCACGGTATCGCTTCTGGAAAAGCATGGCATTACCTGCTTTGTTATGAAGGGGATCAGCCTTGCTGCCTCTTATCCGGTTCCGGAATATCGCAAACTCGGCGATCTGGATCTCTATATTAATGATAAAGATGCGTTTCACTGTGCAGAACAGATTTTGCATGAAAACGGCTATCTGGATGAAGAAGAACTTTCTGATCATCACACCACTTATCGCTATACGTTTGAAAAGACAGGACGCAGCTTTCTTCTGGAGCTGCATTACCGTGTGGTTGGAGTATATCAGTATAAACCTGCGAACCAGCTGATCGATGAAGTCTTTTCCGCTGAAAATCTGAAAGCAGAAACACAGGAAATCAACGGATCTTCTTACCATGTATTTCCGCCTACGGAATACGTGTTTTACATGATCCACCATATGCTGAAACATTATCTCTACAGCGGATTTGGTATCCGGCTGCTGTTTGATTTTTCTTTTTATCTGGAGCAGCATGCACAGGAGGTTGATTTTGCAAAGATCCACAGCTGGTGTCAGAAGTCGCACATTCTCCATCTCTACGAGAGCGTCCTAGAAACCTGCCGAATATATCTGAATTTACCGGAGATGATCGATCCGGATGTGCACTACGATCTCTCCGACTGCGATGCTTTCCTGTCCAGGATCCTGGAGGATGGGGATCTCGGTGCGGATGTATCACAGGAACTTGTTGGCAGTCATTCTTATAAAAAAGTAAATCTGCTTACTTATTTCCGGGAAGGACATTTGCAGATGAAAGTACGTTTTCCAAAAGCAGGACGCTGTCCGCTTCTGTGGCCGATGCTGTGGCCGATTACGTTTTTCTGTTTTCTGAAAAATACTTATACGCTCCGAAACACCACCTTCCGGGAAACATTGCAGCGATTCAAAAAAAGCAATCAGAAGACACAGCTGATCCGTATTTTTGAAAACAGCGATTCCTGACGGAGTCGCTGCCTGTATTTACACTTCCCGCAGTCCGGTATCAGATAATTTCTCATCTATTCTTCGCCGGATTAGGCTGCGGATTCCGATGGACAGCAACAGATAAAGCTTAAGCTTCATACCGATACAGAATCCTTTGGTCATAACAACCCATTTCTTATCCTGTAATTTCCAGATTTTTTTATCTGCTGCCAGTCTGCACAGACATTCCCGTGCAAATTCATCTTTTCCATAAAGCCGCAGCGTTTTCCAGATAAATCTCAGTTTCTTTTTGTGTTCTTCATATTCCATTTTTGCATCAAAAAATGTCGCAAAAAAGATCAGATACCAGACAAGTTCTTCACAGGACTCCATCTGGATTTCATGATCCGACATCCATTCTTTCAGATCGCGTGCCATCGCAATCCAGCACTCGCTGGAATTTGCACGGTACCGGCTGGATATGGATGTTTCATTTTTTCGATAAATGTAGCCGATCCGGGAAAGGAAAATATATTTTGCACGGCAGAGATAACACTGCATGTTGAAAAATTTATCTTCTGCATAATCATATTTTGCGAAACGGATCTGATTCTTTTCCAGAAATGATCTGCGATAAAGTTTTCCCCAGACATAAGAAAGTGTCCCGGCGGAAAAGAAGCCGCGAAACTGAAATTCCTGAGAATCTCGATGATATCTGGAAAAAGATGCGTGGCTGACTGCAGGCAGCATTTTTCCGTTCCAGAGTCTCGCATAATTGGCAACTACAATATCTGCATCTGTCTGCTCTGCCATACGGACATAACGCTGCATGACGGATGCATCCGGAAGATAATCATCCGAATCCAGAAACAGCACATATTCTCCCTGTGCCTTTTCCAGCCCCTGATTTCTCGCCTCACCGGCTTTATTTTCTCCCCTCTCTATCATATGGATGCTGTTGTATTTTTTCTCGTAATCTCTGACGATCTTTTCACTTTGATCCGAAGATTTTCGAACAAGCAGAAACAATTCCCAGTTTTCGTAATCCTGACTTATCACACTGTCCAGTGCTTTTGCCAGATATTTTTCTGCCTGATAGACCGGCACGATCACAGATATTTTTCCTTTTTCTTCGCTCATAGTCACTTTTTCCTTACTTTCTTCCATATATTCTGAAATACTTTATACAGCAGGGCTTCTGTTCTTTTCCAGTTATCCGTTCTGCGGTAAACCGCCCACAGAAGCAGATTGACCAGAAGCAGACAGATACAGAAACGGTAAACCAGAAGGAAGAGCGGCGATCCGCTTGTGATCCGGCAACAACATTCTGCAATCGTCCACGCTCCTGCCATGACAAGCATATAGTATGCATATGTTTTGAAAAACTCAGATACTGGTCTTTTCAGACGATATTTATAAATGATATAAGGTTCTACCCACACAGAGGTCAGAACCGTGCTGCAGAACGTTCCGATAAAAATTCCCACAATTCCGAAATGAAGTACAAGCAGAATGGAAATGCTGAGGTTCAGCAATGCCTCTGCGATCGCCTTATAACGGTCATACCAGAAAAGTCCCATCGACTCTTTAAAGATTAAAACTGCTCTTCTTGTCCCGTTGATAAAGAAATTGATGCACAGAACCAGCACGATTTCTCTTGAAAACAGATACTTTTTGCCAAACGCAAATTCCACAAACGGATTCAACATTTCAAAAAGGCAGATACCGGCAAATCCAAACAGCCAGTACCCGATAAAAAACAGCTGTTCAAAAACGCTTTTAACCCGGTCTTTATCCTCCAGTACTCCAAGATTTCCGACACTTGCAGAAACCCCCAGAAGAGCCTGTTCAAGAACCTGACGGATTGAACCGATGATCAGGAAATAATTGGAGTAAATTCCGGCACTGACCACTCCGACAAAACTGGAGATCAGCAGATTGTCCGTATTATTGACTACAACATTTCCAAGTTTATGCATCAGCATCGCTTTTACATTTTTTAAAATATCCCGCCGCTCTTCCTGCGGCAGTTTTTCATGACAGGTCTCCTTCAGATATGGAAACAATGCATCTGCTTTTCTGGACATGCACACATTTCCGATAATCGTACACACTACGGCAACGCTCAGAAACAGGACAAAATTTTTTGTTGTGATCAGAATAATGATCTGACAGATATCCTGAAGCACCAGGAACCCATTGTGATACAGTACAGTAATATAATTCATCTGATGAGCATCGATCAAGGTTTTTTTATAGATCAACAGATACGATACCACCGAATTTAACAGATACAGACAATAGATCAGCACCAGATGATCCACGTCCGGGCGGTCTTTCATCAGAATATTCAGAAACGGGATCAGGCACAGACCTGCTGCCATGACAAAAAGTGCCGTCATGCGATAAAAGGTGCGGAACATCCGCATCAGAATCTGCTGTTTTTTAATATCCCCTTTTGCGATCGGGGCATACAATGCATAAGTGATTGCCGTTCCCACGCCAAGCTCGGATAACGACAAAATATTCAAAATATCGGTGAACAGGCCGTTAATTCCAACGTAACCTTCGCTGAGCATTCTCGTAAAAACAACTCTTGTAAAGAATCCCATCAGAATTGCCGAAACCTGTGCCACAAACGCTACACTTGTATTCATAACGGAATATTCTGTTCTTGATTTTTGTTTCACTCTTCACGAATCCTTTCTTTTTAGGTATAATAACATGATGCCAGAATTGTGGGAGTACGAAGTACGGAACAATTCGTATGGCATCTTTTGACCCCAACATCATAACATGAGCCAAAAGACAAATAGACATAAAATCCAAAAGGAGCTAAACCATTTTATGAAAAAAAAATTATCTTTCTGGGGCAATATCGCCGTCTTTACTCTGTGCGTTGCACTGGTAATCGCAGCTTCTTTTTATGCCCTGTCGGTGCGGCAGCTGAACGTTGTCTATACACCGGCAGACTCAAAAGAATCTACAGCGGATATTACAAACCCTTTCTGCGGTTTCTATAAGATAAACGGCTATGTACTTGCCGAGGATAAAACTGCCAGGGATGCCGACATCTGGTGCCAGAGAAGCTGTAAGGACACTCCGTACCCTCTCATGCTTCTGGAGATCAATCTGCGGAATTATGCTGATCAGGATCTCAGTGCCAACGCTCTTTCGCAGCTTAACCGCATTTTTAAGATCTGCGAAAAGAAGAAAAAACAGATCATTCTTCGCTTTCTCTATGACTGGGACGGCAAAGCCCAAAAAACGGAGCCTTCTGATTTTTACCGCATCAAAAACCACATCCAGCAGGTTTCTGCCACAGTAAATGCCCATGCCGACTGTATTTATATCCTTCAGGGACTTTTTATCGGCAACAATGGCGAGATGAACAATACCAACTACGGAGACATTGACCAGATGCGTCAGCTTGCAGAGACACTGGCAAAGAACATTTCGCCTTCGATCTATCTTGCTGTGCGTACCCCGGCTCAGCTCCGCGGTATTCTCTACAGCCGTACACCAATGGCAGGCCAGAGCGACGAGGGGAGCCTTGCTTCCAGACTGGGACTTTTCAATGACGGTATGCTCGGCTCTGTCTATGATCTCGGTACATACGATGATACACCACTGACTTCCGCCAGTGAATTTAACGAACAGGGCACAAGGAGCGAAGAACTTCTTTTCCAGAACAAACTCTGCCAGTATGTTCCAAACGGCGGTGAAGTCACGATCGATAATAAATACAATAACCTGGACAATGCCATTTCGGATCTGTCCACGATGTGCGTATCGTACCTGAATTCGGATCACGATCTTGCCGTGCTGAATAAATGGAAAAATTCTACTTACACCGGCTCCGGCGTATTTTCCGGATGCAGCGGTTACGATTATATCCGTGCCCATCTGGGCTACCGCTACTTTATAAAATCATCCAGCCTGGATTTCCATGCCTTTATGAGCGACAAGGCCTCTCTGTATCTTACGATTGAAAACGTCGGTTTTGCCCCGGCATACCGGCAGTTTGATACTGCTCTGATCCTCACGAACCAGGAGACAGGCGAGTCCAGACGGATGAAAACAGAGATCGACAACCGCTCGATCGCCGGCAGCGATCAGTCTGAGTTTAAGATTGAACTCGATGTACGCTCTTTTGCAAAAGGCTCTTATCAGGTGAATCTGGAAATGAAAGATCCCTACACCAGACAGGTCATTCATTTTGCAAACACCGGTTCCGAAGAGAGTGCCACCGTTTCTGTCGGAAGACTTGTGATCCCATGATGAAACAGGACTCAGCTCTTACCGTTCCGACAGAACTCTTTCTGGCTTTATACACTGTGCAGACTTCCGATCAGCAGGCGGTCTGCACTGTTTTTATTTGCAAAAGAAATGATTTTTCCGTCTTTTTTCCTGCGGATCTGAAGAAAAATATTTCCTTTCATTGCCCCGGTCTCTGTCTCCACTTTGTATGTGCTTCCGCCATGCCACTTCTGCACTTCTTCTGACAGCAGCATCTCTTTTCTTTCTTTTTCGTTTTCCTGGATCAAAAAAAGCTGTGCCTCCTGAAACATGGAAGCGAATCCGCAGTTTTCCACTTCAAAAATAAACTTTATTTTATCACGTTTTGGCACCAGCATCTCCACTTTTTTCAGAACAAAACGATACCCGAGGTGGGCACTGACGTATTCATAAAGCGTTTTGCCGCTCCAGATGCCGTCTTTGCCGCAGCTCTGTGCTTTCCACTGATCCAGGATTCTCGTATCATGCACCAGATTCAGATAAGCAAGATGCATCTTTTGCATCTCGGATATCACTGCTTTTGCATCCTTTGTAAGGATCTGATCTGCCCTGTCCGGATCTGCCTCAGCGATCGCCTCTCCGCCACACGGGAAATCACGGCTGATCTGTTCGATAAATTCCAGCTCTTCCTTTCGGCTCCACGGCTTTTCCCATCCGACCGCCTCACGCATCATCGTGCCAAAAGTCCCAAGATGCGTTGTCGATCCGAAAATCCCGTCATCAAACAGACCTAAAGCCTTCCATTCCCGTTTCTGAAATTTCTCTTCCGGGATCAAAGTACGCCACTGTGCCGGTGTCCGCACTGCCACACGGATCTTGTCTGTGGTATGTATTTTCAGCATATCCCACATCTGTCTGATATGTTCTTCCGTCAGATATGCCGAGGTATGCATCTCTCCCCAGCTTCCCACCAGAAAGCCCTGAAAAACAAGAACACTGTGCTTCTCTTTTTCCAGCACTTCCCCGATCTGTATGAGATGCGTCAGAACCAGCTCAAAACTTTCTGGCTCCGCCTCCAGCCCTTTTCCTTCCCGGTCGTATACGGGACGCAGGATCACATCTTTTTTATGTGATGCGAAAAAATATAAAATCGTTTTTATGTTATAAATCGCCTGTTCATCCAGCGGTTTTTCACGGAATTTCTGAAGATCCAGCAAGACAAGTGCCAGTGTTTCCTGCTCATGCAGACTCCATTTTAACTCCTGTGGATCGATTTTTTCTTCCACCGGAAAGGTATAGATCTCGTACCATCCTCTCTCCGGATTTTCGTAGAGGATTTCTTCTCCTTCTTCCAGAACTTCCTGTGAAAATTCCCAGGCTTTTTTTTTCTTCCAAAATCCAATCATATTTGCTTTTATCCTCGTATCTGTCCCTTATTTTAAAGTAAAGCGGACATTCACAATCCGCTTCTCTGCGTTCAAAAACTGCACATCTTAATTATCGTTAAACCGAAACATCTGAAGGACATCTTCTTTTTCTACTGTCAGCTTTTCTGAGGCTTTCTTGCCATACTCCCGACATTTCTCTTCGTCCGAAAGAAGTTCTTCGATCCCTGCACTGATGCCTTCCGGGGTCAGCTGGCACATTTTTCCGTCCACGCCATCAATGACCTGCTCACGATTTCCGCTGCAGTCTGACACCAGTAAGGTGCATCCCAGGATCTGTGCCTCCTGAATAGCAATACTTTTTCCCTCAAACAGCGTCGCATGTACATATAAGTCACACTGTGCATAGTAAGGATAAGGATTGGTCTTTGCCCCAAGAAGAATAAAGTCATCTTTCAAGCCAAGATGGTTGATCTTTATCTGAAGCCTATCCCTTAACTCACCCTCACCGAGTACATACCATTTTGCTTTTACACCATGATCTTTCAAAATCTTCATGGCATCAATAGCAATATCATAGGCCTTCTGTGCCGTCAGCCGTCCAACCGTCAGGATCCGCTTGCCATCGTAAGCATCCTCAAATCCTCCTGCCAGTTTTGATTTTCGGATAATTTCTTCGTTATCCAGAAGATTATGGAACACACCAGTGTAACTTCTACACTCCGGATAAACTTCCAGAAAACTCTTTTTTACTTCATCGGATACCGTAAACACCCGATCAAAATTCAGATAGCAATCCCGATCCAGACTGCGGCTGTAGCCTGCATAACTGTAATCTACATGCAGAAACGTAACCTTGCGGTCTGCCCGGATATGATCATGGATATAATATGTTGATCCGCCCTCCAGAAAGGCAACTGCCATATCATAATGTCCATCGATCACCTGTGCGCTGTCCGCCATCACCCTCCAGAGCAGCTTATCCGGATAAAGCTTTCCTTTTTTCAGCATTTCTGCCATATTTTTGAGCATATATCCAAGATTTTTGAAAATAGCTCCTCTCATAAAAAGACGTTTGAAGATCTGCCGGTTCAGAATATGCTTTCCCTTTTTCGATAAAACCGACGCATCCGAATAAGATTGATTTAAAATTTTCACCTGTTCCGGGACCTGATGGATCAGTTCTCCCTGTGCCAGCAGTACATAAAGTAAAACTTCATATTCGTTCTCAGGAAATCTTTTCAAAAGCTCCAGCAGAGCTTTCTCTGCACCTGCACCGCCAAGTGTGTTGATTACAAACAGTACCTTTTTCATGATTCTTTCATCCTCTCTTCTGTATCTCCCTGATATCGATCAAATACTTTCGGCGACGGGCAGGTACCTTTGGTTCTCTTCAACAAATGTCCATTGCAGAAAATATGAATATCCAGATTTTTTTCCATATTTCGGATCCTCGCATAGGCAACGCTCCATCCGACAAAGCAGCCAGCCACCAGACCAATTCCATACCAGATTTCCGAAAAATGCGTGGAAATGATGCTGCCGATCATAGTGGACAGGCAAAAGGACAGACCGGTCATCACAGATCCTTTCAGATCATTGAAATAGTATAAAAATATAATTTCCGCATACATCAGAAAGAGAATGAAGTATCCGGCTGTCAGACAAGGATAAATACGCATGGTCATACCTCCAAATCCAAGCCTTGGAAGAAAGATCATACAAAACAAAAATATAACAAGTGTAATAATAAACTGTACACGGGCAAGGCTCATCAACTCCTCAGCCAGCATACGGAACATTCTTTTTTTGGTAATTTCAATATCGCACCCTCTTCCGCCGATCACGGCTTCCGAGTAGGCTTTGTATCTCTCATGGAAATGCATTTCCACACGGCTGATAAAAATGACACTCGCCGAAATATTCGTGAACATCGCCAGACAGGTTGCCATATCATACGGCTGCACACAGACAAAACTACAAACTACGATCATCCGCAGATCCGTCGTCCAGAAAACAAAATTGTGGATATACAGTCCGAGCGTATACAGAAAGTTTGTCGCAACCAGCGGCCAGTATTCTTTAAAATATCCAAACACCGCCCGGTAATTTCCACTGTTCTCACGGAAATAACTTCGTACCACCGAAAATTCCAAAGCCGCGATCAGCCAGAATCCGATCGTCAGTGCCAGAAGCATACTGTAGGTGATGCTTTTATGTAACCCACGCACAAACCAGAAGGACAATAACACCGTGACTGTCATTCCAATGATAAAGAAGAACGAAATCTTCTTGTAATCCTTACAGATGGACAGATAAAGCATCGAATAAAATACAAATACCAGTGCGATAAATCCACAATATCCGGTAAAAACATAAATGATATCCACTTTTCCGACAAGATATTCATGAATACAAAACGGAATTCCGACCAGAGAACTCAAAAGAATATTTAAAAACAGTCCGACATAATAGCATGCCATAATGTCCGCATACGTTTCCTCATAGATCACGTCCGACATATACTTTGACAGCACCGAGTTAAAAGGCGATGCCGTCAGCAGTGCAAAGATAAAGATATAAAGCACTGTACAGGAAAACAGCTCCCTTGTCACATATCCGACCGAAGAAAAATCGAGGAAATATTCCATGATACACAGTGCACCGATGACCGTCAGCATCGGAGCGATGGTCATGACGGTGCTGTAGCCCATACCGATTACGTCGGTTGTCAGGGTATTTTTTCCATATATGTTATTTAATTTAACACCTATACCAGCCATAGCTTCTTTCCCTTCTTTTTCTATCTGATCTCAAAAGGCTTCTCTGTCCATTCGATCTGCTGCTGATCTGCAAACTCCTTGTAAATATTCCGGTAAACCTCTTTCATCTGCTCAATCCGGTAAAACTGTTTTACTCGTTTGTATCCGGCCTCTCCCATCTGCTCCCGCAGTTCTTTGTGCCAGGCAAGCGTCACCATCGCCTCCGCGATCTCCTCAATGTTCATGATATGTGTCAGGATTCCGGAATCTCCAAATCCGTCATTCACTCCGAAAAGCAGTTCCCGACAGTTTCCGACATCCGTTGCAACGACCGGCTTGTGTGCCGCAAAACTCTCCAGAATGGTCAGCGGCTGACCTTCACTGATACTGGTAAGCAGCGTAAAATCCATTTTCCCCAGATAATCCCGGACATTGATCCTGCCCGTAAATTCCACATCCGAAACATTCAGAGCCTTTACCAAATCAAAACATTCCTGTGCATATTTTTTGTCTTCATCCGTTGGTCCCATGATCCACAGTTTCAGATTCGGAACTTTCTCTTTCGCAAACGCAAACGCCTGGATCATCGTCTTGACATCCTTGATCGGTGCGACACGCAGCACTGCTCCGGCATTGATCCACTGCTCATCCTCCCTGGTTTTTCCCGGAATATCTGTAAGGTTCGCCATATTGATCCCGTTTGGTGTCACCCGGATCTTCTCCGGCGGACAGCCAAGATCGATCTGCAGAAGTTTTGCACGTTCATAGAGGCATGTTACCGTATCTGCTTTCTGATAAGCCAGAAGCGACATCTTTTTGAACTGCTCGATCCAGATGTTTTTGTAGACACCTTTGACCCAGTTTGCCTTGATCAGCTCCTCCTCTCGCTCTCTGGTGTAAATGCCATGCTCAGAGATCAGAAGCGAACTGTTATGGAAATGCTTTGCCATACTGCCGAGCACACCGGCATATCCGGTTGCCACGCAGTGATAGAGATCTGCCTGCGGCACTTTCATCTTCAATGTCCAGAAAAGCGGCAGATAGATCGATCGCATCGTCCACAGGAAATCCGAAAAAACGATATTGGCATACTGTCTCTTATAACACTCCCGGACAATCTGAAAGAAATCCGGTCCCATCAGAAGATCATCCACCGACACGCCTTTTCGCTGGAACAGATCAAAGATCACACCCCATTCGATTTTCCGGTTCATAACCAGATTCGTCAGTTCGGTGCGTTCCTTCTTCGAGAGATGGAAACGCTTTCGTACTTTTCGCTCTCTCTCTCCTTCTTCCCACTCGCAGTCCTCCAGATACAGTTCATAGACCTGCGTCAGATTCTCCGGCAGTTCATACACAAACTTGCCTCGCACGGATCTGTTTGCCACGATCGTCAGCAGAATAAATTCAATATTTGGAAATGACTTGATCATGCTGTTGATCCAGCCGGAAACGCCTCCGACCACATAAGGATAACAGCCCTCTGCTACAATACAAACCTTCATGTTCTTCCTCTTCTTTATCACTGATGCCGGGAATCATAGGAAAGCCCCGGTTCGTCAACCTGTATCTTTACAGTATGATCTTCCGCATGGATCAGATAAGCATCTTTTTCAATCTTTGTCTGACTTCCGCCTTCGATGTCCTCGATCTTTTCTCCGTGCGTCCGCAAAATAAACCAGCTGTCCGCTTTTGTCGTATTTAAAGTGATCACATTTTCTTCCCGCGATTCCGTATAATCCACATTCAGGAAGGTACGCACCCTCCGGTCGCTCTCGGAAAGTGTCGTCGCCGTAAAACAGTTAAATTTATTCCAGTAGGTCAGAAGATTGCTCGCAAATCGCCTCTCCATGATCTCCCAGCGGTCTTTTTCGTTCTGCGGCCAGAAAATATCCTGCAGATTCAGCATGATATTCGTATACCCCAGTGCACTTTGAATGCTTCGCATGCGAAGATCCGCACTGTATGTATAATGCATGCCGTCACCGACTACCGACTGCAGTGTGATCGAGTCCGAAGCATAGGACACGACCGGATGCTTCTCGGTATACTCACAGATCAGCGTACTGACATCTTTCAGCAGCTTTATCTCCGATAAATTCAGCACATCGGTAAGATCCCGTTCTTCCGAAAATGCTGCACCATAGCGATAATCACTGTCTGCATTTGCAAAAAATTCGCCGTCACGATCCACTTTTTCCTCCAGCGAATCTGCACTTTTATATTCCATGGAAAGACCTGCTTCGGCACTTTGCTCCTTGAACTGTTTCAGATAAAACTCCAGGAACTCACTGTCCGGCTCAATCCCGTCTTTATAATCTGCCTGGGGCTGGATAAAGCAGGTCATCTTCAGGTCGCTGTGTTCCACAATGGAGATCAAGGTCGGCCAGATAACATCACGTCCGACTCCGGTCACCGACTGACTGTACAGCTCCATCATTTCCGCATTATTTTCATCCGCAAATCCCGGGAAATTGACCATCGACAGATTCTGTGCATTTACGATCGGATAAATGCTGTACTCTGATGCCTCTGTCAGCATTCCATCCAGAATCCCGCTGGCCGTGCTGTCTTTTAAATAATCGCCGACCACTGCAAAAATACTGCCCCGGTACATACCATTTCTCCAGATCAGCGTCGGCAGATCTTCATTTTTGATATCCCTGCTGGTTTCTTCCTTAAACATTCCGACCATATAGGTCTTGGTGCCGCTTCCAACCTGATACCACGGCACATCGAGCGTCAGATCCTGCCTGTCTTTCTCATTCTCTTTAACCGGCGTTTCATAGATCTGTTCACCGCCAAGAAGCAGTCCTTCAAATAACTTTACACCATTAAGCTTTACTTTTTCTGAAACAACCTTACTGATTCCGAGAAAGTGCATCAGTTCCTCATTATTTTCAATCAAAGCCGGATCTTCCAGACATCCGAAGACAATGATCGCTCCCCGTTTCTGAAAACGCTCCAGGCAATCCAGATCTTCTCCCTGTGCATACTTTTCTGATTCCAGAATGATCATTTCCGGAAGATGAGCCTTGCTTTGAATGTATTCGTCCATGGATTTAACGGAAAACATATCCCACTTCACATAGTCCGCCCATCTCTTTACCTCCGTTCCCATAGCACCGGAAACATCGCCGATAAAAAGCACGCTTTTTTCCGAAATGAGTAAAGACAGATCCTTTCTTTCTGCCTTCGACTGTTCGATGACCTCTTTTCCGTCTGCTTTTCGCTCAGACAGACTGGCATTGGCATCATACTGGTTTGCCTGATCTCGCAGTACCATGGAAAACTGAGTCAGGAATAACAGTACAACCATCATAATCACAATACTGAAAAATTTTCTTTTTGAAACCATACTCTATTTTCCTGCCTCCTGTTTTCCGGATGCATCGCTCTGTTGCTGCGTTTCATTCGTTGATTCACTCTGTTGCTGCGTCTCATCCTGTGTATCTTCTGCTGTCTCATCCTGCATCTTGTTCTGATTGTATCTGTAGTCTATCGCAAAATTATACTGATGATACATATTCTGCTCGATCTTATAGCAGATGAACTTATTGTCCTCATAATAGACCTTCATTTCATTCGGATAAAGCTCCATAAACGCCTGTGCCCAATAATACATTCTGGACATCACGATCCATCTTCCTTCTCCCTGATACATACCGATGCCGCCCACATTCGGCAGGGAACGGCTGGCTCCCTTTCTGGAGATCGACTGACCGCTCTTTGCATAAGAAACCGCATAATCGCCTGGAATTTTTTCAATAAAGAAATAAACCGTTTTGGTCGGAATGATGACTTTCGTATTTTTTTCCAGAGTTTCCATTCCACGCAGAAACGTAATCGTCTCATAATGCCATCCGTGATCCAGTCCCATCTGCGTCTCATCGTTCGCCGATACGATCGTCCAGGTCTTATCTTCATTTTCATGGATAATATTGCTCAGGCAGGTGATCGCTCCATTCATCGCAAAACCGCTGGAGAAACCGGACTGTTTGATCATATGATTCTGGAACATTCCCATCAGAACCGCTGCCGTAACAGCCAGCGACACAGCATTCCTTACCAGCCGCAGTTTCCGCAACGGCAGCACCATATACAGCAGTCCGTCTGCCAGTGCCGTAAGAGCCGCACTGAGCAGATAAACATAATAAATACTGCATCTTGCTCCATCCATCAACGGCGGCAGTCCAAACACGCCTGCACACAGCAAAATGGTCACGATCCACATACAGAATCCCATGGACATCAGCATCGCTCCGTATTCTGTCCGCCTGAAAACACAGAATATAAATCCAAGCAAAAGCAGCAGTGCAAAAGATGCCAGGATCATGTAACCGATATTTTTCACATCCAGTTTAATAATGAATTCCAGGATTCGACTGCTCATTTCCGATAAAGCATTTTTTGCTTTCCCCGGAATTTTTCGAATTTTTTCACCAAAAGATACTTTTGGCACGGCCGGTGCCGTGGTTTCTGTCTGCGTCTGTCCGCCGCTTTCGTTCTCCTGTGCAGACGGCAGATCACTGACATCAATTTCCATAACCGTACCATCCGGCTTCACAACCCGCACCGTATTTTTGTCATCTCCGGTGGAGACTTCTAATGTTTCTGCTTCGTCTGTCTCTGCCTCTGTCTCTGTCGAAGAAGAACTTTTGCCTCCATTGATGACACTTAAGCCCCATCCGAGGGAACCCTGAAGCGGCGTTCCGGTCGCAAAAGCAATCCCCATCGGCAGCACCGCCAGAAAAACGCTGCAGATTCCCGTAAACATGATACGGCAAAAATATTCTTTACGCAGAAAGCGAAAACAAAATCCGCACGCGATCCCGATGCAGCACAACCCGGCGATCATCGTACCGTAAAAGTGGATCGCCAGTGTCAGAGAAAACGCCATCGCAAAGCACTGCAGCGTAAGCCTCGTCTCTTTATCCGCCAGTTTCTGCTTCGATATCTGAAAAAACCGGATCAGGAAATAAATGGAAGGGATCACAAAAATCATACCAAATTCCTGCGGCAGAGTCGCATAAAATCGTGAGTAAGTCTGGCCGGACCAGAAATTTCCAAGCAGAAATACAAAAGTTCCGATGTATGGAATGTATTTTGTTTTGCAGAGCTGCTTCAGCATCGCCAGCAATACCAGATGCATAAAGATTACCTGAGCAAAAAAGAACTGGCATAAGATCACATATGTATCAAAGCGAAAGACTGCATGCAGATAATAGATCATGCAGTGAAAACCAAACGGATAGACACCTTTCGCAAAAATTTTTCCTCTGCTCATCTCATTGATCCAGCTCATATGCACCGGGATATCTGATGCACGATAACCATAGACTAAGATAATCTGTCTTCCGTAGATCCAGCACAGACACACTCCGATTCCCAGCAGAAGCATACTCTGGATCGGATTTTTCACAATATGACGATAGAAAAATTTCGCCAGTCTCTTTATTCCCGCTGCACATTTTCCAAGGAAAAGAAAAATTGCTGATTTTAATTTCATTCTTCCTCTCAGAAGTTTGCCAAACAGATGCCAGGTATTTCCCGCCTGCTGCTTTAAAGGAATCCGATTGACTCTGCCTCCGATTACAATACTCAATACCGCAGTCAGCCCGGCAAGCGTAAAGAAATTTGAAATATGCAACAGCTGCAGTAAGAACACAATATTGATAATATAAAAATTACCGAAGGTGTAACACATCAGAAACTGTTCTGCCAGACTTCTGCCCCGCAGGATCCTGCGGAACATCAGTGCTGGAAGTGCCAGTGTCACACCCGTATAGACTGCAAAAATGCCCAGAAATCTTAAAATTACCAGTATTGTCATTGACATATCATTTCATCCTTCTGCATTACATAAATATTCGGATCAGTTCCAGTGTTTCTTTATCAATCGTGATGTCCGAAGCCTTCAGCTCGTTCATGACACGGAAAAAATTCTCCTTATCCCCATTGGAAAAGAACAGTTTCAGCTGGCAGGTATAGCTCGAGAGCACTCCTGGATACTGCTCTATGGAACGCTGTGCCCACTTGCCGCATTTTTCATAATCCGGAATCTCCATCAACCTTGCACACAGTTTTTCGTAGACCACACTGCTGATCTTTTCCGGTTCCAGACTCCAGGCCTTCTCAAGTACCTCATCCATTCGCTCAATCATGGAATTTTGTTCCAGATTTGTCAGAATTTTCTGTTCCAGTATCGGATTCATATACTCGATCAGCTCAATGCAGTGCTGCACCTGCTGTTCATCCTCCATCTGGCTTAACTGATACTTCTCCTGTACGTTCTCTCGGAATTCTCCAAGTACATCCTGAAGGATCGAAGCTGCATAATGTGCTGTCTCCGTATCCTCATTATTCAAAGCCAGTGAGATCGAAGACAAATATTTTCGGTAATCTCCCCGGATCACATTCATCATAAATGTACGAAGGCTCTTTTTATCCGTAACCTCCAGGGCCTCTTCGATGGAAACCATATTTCTTCCCCGCTCTTCATCCGGAGGAATAAAGGTTTTGACTCTCTCTTTGCTGAAAACAACATCTGAAAGATCCATCGCCTGTGACATAAACAGCTTGTACAGCAAAAAGGCCGCACAGAGAAACGTCGGTCCGACCACCGGGCATAAAAGCATCACGATCGCCTTCATCCATGTACTGAGATTTTTTTCTTTTCCTCTCAAATGGTTCCAGATCACATAGATCACAACCACAATAAAGTTTATCACAAGTAAAAATATAAAAAATTTCATTCTCCGGGACATACTTTATCTACTCCACAATTTCTGTACGATATCCATTCTCCTCAAATCGCTTCTGAACGATCACGGCATTTTCCTGACCGGTATTAGCAAGCAGCACATAAAGCTGATCATCTTCCATAATACCGATGTAATCACTGTCTCGCATCTTTTCAACCATTTTCCGGCCAACCTCCTGATACTGTTCCGACTGTACACAGACTTTCAGCAGCGTACATTCTACCAGGTTCTTTTCTTCTGCTTTCACATAGGCCTGAACCAAAGACTCAAACGCATCTTTTTCCAGAATACGGGAGCCATGGCTGTAACGCTTTTCTTCCAGGGCCTGTATATATCTCTGTGCCCGCAGCACGGCATTCTGGATCAGGTAGCTGACAACCGTCAGGAAGTTTGCCCGTCCAAGTGTCATCTTCTCCCAGTTTAAGCCCCAGAGCATAATGACCATCTGCAGTTTTCCATCCTCATAGATGCCCCGTACCATAAGCGGATAACGTTCATCCATCGTTTTATTGATATACACCTTTTCTTCCAGAAGTTCATCATAGATTTCCGTCATTTCACGGTAGCGGATGGAGTTTCCAAGACTTCTCGCCTTTTCCGAAGATGCCGAAAAGAGACGTGCATAATCATCATTCACCACACTGTAAAATGCCACATCTTTTGTTTCCATCAGTTTTGTGAGCATTTCAACCGCATGGAAGACAACCTCATCCGGCATACTCTGATCCAGCTGTTTTGTGATACTGTAAATCTTTCCAAGACTGTCTTTCTGACCGACCAGCTGCTGCTCCATGACCTCACGCACACGCACGTTGCTCTCGTTGATATCACGGATATCCACGATCTGCCTTGATAAATGCTCCTCCAGCTCCGCACTCTCCGCCCGCATCGTACGGATCTGATCTCTCATATAGCCCACAACCAGTCCCAGAATAAACAGCTGTGCGATCCAGACATAAGTATTATAATCTAAAAGTACCTCAAAACCGGTCCTCGTATACATCTGCCGGAACATATATCCGGCTACCGCACAGATTGCCGAGAACGTTGCCTGCTGTTGTCCGTACACGATTGCAAACAGCAGCACATAGAGCAGAAACGGGTCCAGATTTGCAAAATACTGACTGCCGACCGTTCGGTTATTGAGCATGAAAAACGGAATAAAACAGATCAGGTTCTCAATAAACGGTACCAGTGCCCGCACCAGCCATTTCCATTTCTCCCAGAGGTTTTTCAGGATGGATCCCTCTTTATCTTCATTTACAAATACATTCTTGTGCTTCTGCATATAAAGAGCCATCTTTTCAATGGTCTTTTTGCAGTCGCAGAATGTGTAAACATCAAATTCTTCTTCAAATTTTCTTCCGGAAAGCACACATCTTCCGTTTTTCCCCGGTGTCGTCACGATGTTTGCTTCACTTTGCATCGCCTGCAAGATCCAGGATGCCAGCTCTACCTCATTTACCACATCATTGGATGACAGATGATAGATCGAATGTGCCCTTTTCTTACTTTTTACCACCTTGTAAATATATTCCACGGCATCTTTCTCGTACAACATCGAAAAGGTGTGGTTCTCGTCCGCTTTGATATATCCGTCACGCAGATACTCCAGACACATGCCCGCACAGATATTGTTGATATCATTTTTATCCTTCGGAATACTGTACAGATGATCCAGCCGCAGAACCGTGATATCCAGTCCCCGGTTCACCCGGAAATTCTCACACAGCTCCTCTGCCTGTGACAACGCTGCCGGGCGTATTCCATATCCGGAAAATTTCTCTCCTTCTGTGATATCATCCGGATAATCGCCACTGAAAACCTCATCCGAAGACAGATAAATCAGTTTTCCTCGGTTCACCACCGAATAGGCCACCAGGATATTCACCATATGCGAAATAAAATGAACCGTCTCACGCTCCTCGCCATTCCAGAGATAGTTCGTATCAAAAGCTCCCAGCAGGATCGTTACATCCGGATTGACACTCTCGATGATCTCATTAAGATTCTCACTGTCATACGGAAAATCGTACCGTTCAAATACTTTTTCATATTTGCTGTGTTTATATTTATCTCCCGTCAGCAGAAAAACTCTGTGCCCTTCTTTTCGAAGCTTGAGAATGATATTATTCATCAGGCTGCAAGTGCCGCCTACCAACAGAATATTCATACATTTCCCCTTTTTCAGTTAGTTGTAAATCAAAGATTTGCGTTCCGCTTTCACCTTTTTCTATTCACACTCAAATGCAGACCTCTCCGGAAATCCTTCCGTAAATGCTGCATTGATCTCCGCTTTCGCCTTTTCAAAATCAATGCCGTGATTGCTGTCATTGACACAGGCAATTTTTCCTGTGTGCTTTCTGATCATTCTGAGCAGCTTTTCATTGTGATCTGACACATCAAAATATTTGCACAGCCAGTAGCTGTTTTTATTCACAAAATCACCGCTGAGCTTCTGCCATTCCCGGATCACATACTGGCTGACATCCTCCTTGTGACGGAACGGATGGCTGCACACCTTCCTCAGAAGCTCCGGCTCCGCCTGCCACAGCGTCTCATACGTGCTCTTTTTGAGCGGCGATGGACCATGTACCGTATAAAAGCCCGTAAACCTCGGAAAAGCCATCTCCATCACATTATAGCAGTAATACTTCAGCGGGTAACCCACATGAAAATAAGCTCCCGGCTGCTTTTTCATATTTTCATACTTATCAAAATGCTTTGCCAGCAGTATCGCATTATTTAAATAAATGTAGGACATCACTTCATTATCCTTATTCGCCACCACCGGCTGCAGAGCCAGCATATCCACCGGTTTTCCGTGTTTGAAAAAGTGCGTCGGTTTCACTTTATTTAACAAAAACATATCATCATTAAAATACAGAAAATGCTCCGATAGTCCCTCGATCCTGTGAAAATTCCACTCGATCGTATGCGAATTAAACGTCGGCAGAAACTCCTTCGGAATAAAATCCTCATGCTTTACGATATGCAGCTTCGGGTGATCCACATTCAGCCATTCCGGTACATGTCTCCAGGTAACAAAATGGATCTTCCTCACCCACGGTGCATACTTCTCAACGCCCCGGAACCAGTACTGCAGGTTGTCCCAGTCCCGGTAACGCTCCTTCCTGCCATCTATATGACCACCCAGTCCCTGAGCAATCAGCGTCTTATCCTTTTCTTCCTGCCATTTTGGGTCATTTCCATCTACCCAGGTAATTACAAAATCTATTGGTTCTTTTTCTCTCCTGTTCACTTTTTTTCTCACCTTCAGTTAAAAAAATGCCTCCGCCATTCCCCTGTCATATATTACATTTTTTTGCTTCCGGCATTTCGTTTCTTTTTCTCTGGTATCACACTCTTTTTCATTTATATTCCATCTTATTTGCTAATTAGTATAACATAAATTTGCTTTCTGTTTTCACAAAATTTAATACAATTTTGCAAGAAATTTTTTCATATTCTTTTAAAAAATTATCTTTTTTTTCACATTATCCGAATTTATACTTTTTATTGTTTTACAGTCAAGCGGATATTCGCAATCCGCTTTGCTACTTGCTCATAACCAAATAACTGCTCCGCAGTTTATCAGAAGGAGCTTGCACTCCTCCTGATACAAGCAAGTCCCCACCCACTGCTTATTGCTTTTCGCAATTGAAGCAGGGGACTTACTTGATTTGGTTAAAAAACAATCAGATTCATGAAACAAAAAAAGAAAAAAAGAGAATCCGTTTATCCCAGATTCTCTTTCACTGCCGCCCATGCTTCCAGAAGACGTTCCATCTGCCATGCCGCATTCGCCGGACTTGTCGATGGCAGTTTTACGATCTCCCTTCCCGTGATCGGATATGCATATTTCTGATACAATTCATAAGCCTTCGCGCCATTTGCATAAATCTGCCGGATCGGTGCATGATCTAAAACCCTTGACAGATCTGCCGGAACTACATTTCGGATCGAACTGTCACTCGAACCGATGATATCACACTTCGCGATCACATCCCACACCGCGATATGTTCTCTTAACAAAAAACCTTTCTTCTCCTCCACTGTCCCCGGAACCTCACATCCCGTCAGATTCGCAAGCACCTTCCAGAATCGGTTCTGCGGATGTCCGTAATAAAAATTCTGCTCCCTGGACTTCACTGACGGAAATGTCCCCAGGATCAGCACCTTCGAATCCTCATCAAAAACCGGTTCAAATTGATGAGTAACTGTCTGATATTCCTGCAAAATTATGCCCTCCTTCTTCTTTGGTTTTTCAACTGCATTTATCTTTCATTATATCGCACTTTTTCATTTTTCATATAATGATCTGCAAAGAATTCTCATATTTCCATTCGAAATTTTGCTTTTTGCATTTTTTATTTTCATATATGATGCTCCTGCAGCTCATGCAAATGCCTGTACTTTTCCCTGGTTGCTACACCGCCGCGGATATGGCGCTCTGATTTGTTCACATCAAGAACCTCGCGTGCCTGAGCCGCCAGCCCCGCATCAATCTGCCGTAAACGTTCCGTGCAATCCTTATGTACCGTACTCTTGCTGATCCCGAATTTCTTTGCCGCCTGACGCACCGTAGCCTTCGTTTCAATTATATAATACGCAACTTCCACTGCCCGCTCTTCAATATAATCCTTCAAAAAAATCCCTCTGCATGCATCTTTTTACAATGTATGCAGAGGGATTTTGGAGTATGTCTGATTAAACTTTCTCCAGAAACATCTCATTCAGTTTTGCCAGCTTCGCTTTTCTACTTCCTTTCTCCTTTCAAACTGTTTTCGAAAAATAATTAAATTAATATAATGTCTATTTTGCCATTACATCAAATATCTCCTTAAATGCTTCTTACTCCACTTCCTCCAGTTCTGTTCCTTCCGGAAGAAT
>NZ_JBKVNQ010000018.1:0-43759 GCF_046967715.1 Hominisplanchenecus sp. | reverse complement strand
CTGGTGAAACTGCAAAGGCAGTTAGCCCATAAAGAGAAAAGAAGTCAAAATTACTGCAAAACAAAGAAAAAGATAGCATTATGCCATGAAAAAATAACAAATACCAGAAAAGATTATCTGCACAAGATGTCCCATGAGATTATCAGCGAAAACCAAGTGATAGTTTCGGAAGATTTGCAGATAAAAAACATGGTAAAAAATCACCGTTTGGCAAAGTCTATAAGTGATGTATCATGGTATGAGCTGACAAGACAGTTAGAATATAAGGCAAAGTGGAATGGCAGGAAATATGTCAAAATAGATAGATTCTATGCCAGTAGTCAGCTGTGTTCAGTCTGTGGATACCAAAATACAGAGACAAAAAATCTATCAGTAAGGGAATGGACATGTCCTGTCTGTGGAACAAATCATGACAGGGATATCAACGCAGCAAAAAATATACTGGAAGAAGGATTAAGACGAATAGCATAAAAGGAATAACAATATAGGGCAGGGACTGCCCGAATGAACGCCTGTGGAGATAGTAGGTTGCGAGGTCTGCGA
This sequence comes from Hominisplanchenecus sp., assembly GCF_046967715.1. Classification (NCBI taxonomy): domain Bacteria; kingdom Bacillati; phylum Bacillota; class Clostridia; order Lachnospirales; family Lachnospiraceae; genus Hominisplanchenecus; species Hominisplanchenecus sp. Next base: position 43,216 of record NZ_JBKVNQ010000018.1, on the reverse strand, counting down.
AGCAGGAAGCCCATTGGCTTTAGACAATGGGTAGTTCACGATATCCTTGCCAATACGATCAGCAAAAAGATCCGTGCCAGGATCCAGGTTCCAACGATGTTTTAACGTACGGGCTTCATGCATGGAAGGAAAACGGAGAACCCCACCCCGGAATCGAAGAATTCTTCAGATGCAAAGAAAAAAGTATGCTGCGTATCAGGAGGCGATGGTGGAAGAGTATGAATAAATGGGAAAAGTTTGAACAGGACTGTGTGGAATTTTTGAACAAAACATATGGCGTGTATGCCAGATTTACGCACAAAGGCGGAGCAGATTCTGCCGTTCCGGATATTTTGGTGGAGACACGACAAGGTTTTTGCTTTTATATAGAGGCGAAACATTCCCCGGCACAGTGCGGTCAGTTTGTTTTATTACCGGACATTATGACACAGACATTTCAGTATAGCAAGCAGAATACAGACAGTATTAATTCGTCAGCACAGATGATCATGGAATATATGAATCAGAAATTCGATGACTACAGAAATGCAGGGACAGCAGGAAAAGAAATTATGATGCCGGGCGGTCAGGAGATTTTTGCAGACTGGATTGCAGAACATTATCGAAAAAAAGATGTCCGATTTTTTATCACCAATGGATTTAAAATTATCCCAATCAGGCAATTTCGGGAGTGTTTTGAGATCAGTGCCACTTATCGTGTGAAAAGAAGTGGCTCAAGTGACGTTGGGAAAAAACGGATTTCTGTTGTAAAAGATTTTCTTTTCAGACAGGATTATGAAATCCGTAATGTACAGACAGAAGGAAACAAACTGTTTATAACTTCAGATCTGCCATATCATGATCAAAGATTTATTTTAAATGAATATGAATACATGTTTTCCCAACGGGGTGAGCGGTATGAGATCAGAAAGCTTTCCAATACCTATAACGCAAACGTAATTTTTTCTGTTAAGTTAAATGAATATGCTTCGGGTCTTACAGATCAGGAATTTATTACAGCATTGATATGATCAGAAGTCAGGATTCGGAGTCTGGCAGAACCTTTCCAATCTCAATGCCGATCAGCTGCAGCACATCGATCACAACAGAATTTCCGAATTGTTTGTATGCCTGGCTGGAACTTGGGCAGAGCTTGTAAGAATCCGGAAATCCCATGATTCTGGCACATTCCCGGGGATGGAGTTTGCGTGTTCTGCCATGGATCAGGTATCCGCCTGTCTTGGCAAAAATACCGCCGCCATAGGCAGATAGGGTGATGGCAATGCCTTTTGTACTGTAGATACGTTCGCCCTGACCACCTTTGTTGACGATGCCGAGCCTTATCGGTTTGTTGCTGTAACTGGTATCGGCAATGCCGTTAAAATAAGTATCCGGTCGACTGATGTACAAATTTTCTACCAGGCTTTCATCTTCCAGAAGAAAATCCTCAACATGTTTTTTGAGTGGAAAAGCCTTTGGAAACGAGAAATCCTTTATCTTCAGATCATTTTGAAAACAGACCATATAGATACGTTCCCGGTTTTGGGGAATTCCGTAATCAACTGCATTCAGGACATCTTTAAAAAAGGTGTATCCAAGTTCCTCAAGAGTGCCTTTTACGACTTCCAGTGTATGTCCGTTATCATGCGAAGCAAAATTCTTTACATTTTCCATAAATACGATTTTTGGATGTTTCTGCCGTATAATCCGGGCAACATCAAAAAAAAGAGTTCCGCGGCTGTCCTCAAATCCACGCTGCTTGCCACTGATAGAGAAAGCCTGGCACGGAAACCCGGCACAGAGGATGTCGTGGTCAGGAATCGTATGTTCATCCACTTTGGTGATGTCCCCTTCCGGGAGGTCACCAAAATTTTCTTTATAGACATTCTGTACCGGTTTGTCCCACTCATTGGAATATACGCACGTTGCCCCAAGAGATTCCAGGGCGAGCCGGAAGCCGCCAAGGCCGGCAAAGAGGTCGATGAAAGTCATTCCTGTCAAAGTTTTTTCTGTGATCGTGATCATAAAATGTCTCCTGAAATGTTGTTACTCTATATCAGATGTGATGTAACTTCTGCCTGTATAAGCAAAAAAGCTGTATCAGTGACGAGATTCAATATCCTGTCTAATATAGCTTTTGAGGGGCTGTAGATGTGTAACGATTATAACACAGGGAGAGAGAATGTCAAATGTTATGTTACTAAAACATTGCATATTGAATAATGATCGATTCTTTTTGAAATTAAAGAGATAATTAAGAGCGTGTAATATATTATATACAAAAAACAGATTTTGATAATGGAAAATGTATATGAAAAAAATAAACCATTTTCTTAAAAAAATCTATTGTCAAATACCTCAAAAAGTTGTAAAGTTGTTGCTGGAATAAAATAACATCAAAAACGGTCAAATATTATGAAAAATATGACGGAATTTGAACGCAGAGAAGCGGATTGTGAATGTCCACTTTACTGACGATGAATTTTCGGATAAACAGCGGACATACTACAGGAGGTGAGGACATGAGGCTGTCAGTTGGCAAAAGAGTGATACCGGTTTTTGTGGTTGTAGCAGTTTTGATTTTTTCGACGATCGGGCTGGCACATATGAAAACAGAGTTGATTCAGCAGCAGAGGGTATCTGTCCAGACAGCCACATGTCTTATGAAGATGTCTCTTGTAAGAGCACAGGAGTCTGCAGAAATAGACGAAGTACATACAAGGCGGATCAGTCGCCTTATTTTTCTGGAGCGGAGCAGAGAGTTTCGGGATGGCAATATGCGTCTGCATATGCTGTTTTTCCTGTCAGCGATCTGGTGCGGCTGCTTCTGCTTTTTTGAACGAAATGTAAGAAGCATACATGAGCACTGTTCCAGAAAGCGAAATCTCGTGATTTCCTATATTCACAGTCAGGATGGGCAAAAGCACAGGAGACTGGCTTTTAGCATCTGATACAAACGAAAGATGATATCTGCAAAGCTTTTGGTGCGGATATCGATTATGTGAAAAAAGGAGAACACAAATGTTAGCACAAGTATTAGCAATCATCATTTTCCTTGCCATGTTCCTGCTGATCATTCTGGAGATCTGGGAAAGGCAGTGGATCACGCTGGCGTGCGGTCTTCTGACCCTGCTTCTGGTCTTTGGGCTTGGTATGCACAGCATGGGGGCGATCATGCGTACCCTGAATTTACAGAGTTTCTTTACAACCGGATTCTGGTATGCAGCAGGTGAATCCAGCGAGGCTTCTTCCGGTATCAACTGGCAGACGATCATTTTTATCGCCGGCATGATGATCATGGTAGAAGGTATGGCAAAAGTCGGTTTCTTCCGCTGGCTCTGCATGGAAATCGCAAAGATGGTAAAATATCAGGTTATTCCGATCTTTATGACGTTTATGCTGCTGTCTTTCGTACTGGCTATGTTCATCGACAGTATCACCGTTATCCTGTTTCTGGCAGCAGTTACGATCGAACTGTCACAGCTTCTGGAGTTTGATCCGGTTCCGATGATCTTATCGGAAATTTTCTGTGCCAATCTCGGAGGATCGGCAACGATGTGCGGAGATCCGCCAAACATTATCATCGGTACATCCCTGGGATATTCTTTCACCGACTTCATTACCAATACTGGTCTGATGGCAGTCGTATCCCTGGTATTTGTCGTTATCTATTTTTACTTTGCATTTAGAAAAGAACTGAAAAAGAGCGGGGCAAATAAAAAAGATCATGCTTCTTATCCAGATCCGAAGGAAGCAATCACAGACAAACGTGGATTTATCGCAAGCTGTATTATTTTCCTGTGTGCTGTTGTGCTTCTGGTATCACATGCACAGACGGGGCTGACTGTATCGACGATCGGTGTTGCTATTGCAATCGTAACCTTGATCGTGGCAGGAAAAGATGCACTGGAACTTCTGAAAAAAGTAGATTACAAAACACTGCTGTTCTTTGTCGGACTGTTTGTTGTCGTAAGTGGTCTGGAGGAAACCGGTGTTCTGGAAATTCTGGCAGGCTTTATCGGATCTGTCAGTGGCGGAAATATTGCTGTTATGATTGCTATTATCATTATCGTATCTGCAGTGGCAAGTGCCTTTATCGATAACATTCCGTTTGCGGCAACCATGATCCCGGTTATCACGGATCTGGCATCCGATGTTGCAGGCGTGAACTTAAGTGTTCTTGCATGGGCACTGGCGATCGGTACCGATATCGGAGGAAGTGCAACACCGATCGGTGCATCGGCGAACGTTGTAGGTATCGCAACCGCAGCACGTGAAGGTCATATTATTAAATGGGGAAAGTATTGCAAATATATGGCTCCTGCTACTATAATAGTAGTAGCAATATCTCTGGTGATGATCTACGTCAGATATTTATGATGCCAGGGTCAGAAGCCAAAAAACACGATGTGCTTGCACAGGAGTTTTTTAATGGCATCATTTGGCTTTAACATTATACCTATAAAAGGGGGCTGACCAAAATGGAAAAACAATTAATTATTTCGGTAGGACGTGAGTTCGGAAGTGGCGGTCATGAAGTCGCACAGAAACTTGCTGATGATTATGGCATTGCACTGTATGACCATGACCTGTTAAAAGAGATCGCAACAAAGAAAAATTTAAAAAGTGAAGATCTCGAAGCATATGATGAACTGAAATGGAACCGCTTTCTGTATCGTACTGTTCGCGGACTGAACAGTTCACCGGAGCAGAACGTTGCAAACCTGCAGTTTGATTTCCTGAAAGAAAAAGCAAAATCAGGAGAGTCTTTTGTGGTAGTCGGACGTTGTTCCGAGACAATCCTTCGTGAGTACGAAAGCATGGTATCCATTTTTATCCGTGGTGACAAGCCACAGAAGGCAGAGCGTATTATGAAATATTATAATATGAACGAAAAGGATGCTCTGGGCTTCATGAAAGAAAAAGATAAAAGAAGAAAACAGTATCACAACCGTTACTGCCCGATCGCCTGGGGAGATTCCAGAAACTATGATCTGGTGGTAAACAGCAGCCGTGTCGGTGTGGACGGATGCGTGGAACAGGTAAAACATTACATCGACTTAGTAAGAAAATATCACAAATAATGGATTGAGCCTTGCAACTTCTCTGCAATCTATGATATGATTTACTCTAGTAGTGTGAAAATTAATGAAACAACAGGAGGGAAATTATGTTATCATTTTTCAAGAAAAAAGCTGCAAAATCAGAAGAAGCTGCAAATGGCAAAACTATGAAAGCATACCTGACCGGAAAAGTAATTCCGATTGAGGAAGTAAACGATGGTGTTTTCTCAGCAAAGATCATGGGTGACGGTATTGCGATCATCCCGGAAAACGAAGTTCTGACTGCTCCGGCTGACGGTGAAATCACCGTTGTTATGGACGGATCTTTCCATGCAGTAGGTATGAGACTGGACAATGGAGTAGAACTACTGCTTCACATCGGTGTAGATACGGTAGGCATGAACGGAGAAGGCTTCAAACCATATGTAACCGTGGGTGATAAAGTAAAAACAGGTGACAACCTGATCGGTTTCAGCAAATCTGCAATCGCAGCACATGGTCTGCGTGACGTGACAATGCTGATCGTTACCAACGGCGATGAGTGCCCACCGGTAAAACTGATGTCCGGTATGGATGCAGTTGCAGGTGAGACCGTAGTAGCAGAGATGTAATCCGGAACACCATTACACGAAAACATAATATGATGCCAGGGTCAAAAGCCTGAAACCACGATGTGCTTGCACAAGAGTGGTTTTATGGCTTAATGACCCGCCCCGATATGAGCATAAAAGTGGGATGATAATCCCACGATATGCGAATACTGGGGTGCTATGTGCCAGTGGCACATGTTTAGCACCGACCGAAGCGGAGCGTAGAAAGGATTGTGGGAGTGCAACGCACGGAACAATCCGTAGGCATCATAGTTGGGGACTTTTGACACCCACATCATAATATTTCTTATAAAAAACTTCAGACAGAGTGAAACCTCACTCTGTCTGAAGTTTTTTTAGTCTCCAGAACGGTGACTGTTTTATTATTAGTGATGTCTTCACCAGCGACACCGCCGTGCCCACGAAACGTTTTCTGCTTTCAGGTATTGGGTGGCTTTGTATCCCCTGGCAATGTGCAAAATGAACAATTCTCAAGCAGACACTTTTACGTGTCCTGCGGGGAATTTGTTCATTTGCACATTAAGCCTGCAAATAAAAAGTCAAGGCTAAATTGAAGAACATTGAAAATTTTATACAGGTTGAAAATTAGGTATCAAAATAAGACCACCACACCAGTGCTGGTCTGAAAATATTAGTGGATAATTAAGATTCTGGAAGAGATGAAAGATATTCTTTCACTCGTCCGTAGTAGATTCTTAGAAACTTGTTGGCACCTGCAGTCATATAGACATAGTAAGGCTTGCCTTGAGCACGTTTCTTATCTAAGAACTGATAAACAGGATCATCTTGAGGATGCGTTTTAATTAGGACATCCATTACCTGAAATAAAGTCTTTCTTAGATCAGCGGAACCTCGTTTTGAGGTAGGAACACTTTTTTGTTCATAGGTTCCAGATTCATTAACACCGGGATCTACACCGGCAAATGCAGTAATAGCACTTTTGTGAGTGAAACGGGAAACATCTCCGATCTCAGCCATCAACTGAGGACCAAGTGAAGTTCCAACCCCTTTCATAGCCATAACGACAGGATATTCCGGGAGTTTGGATGCAGTTTCATTCATGAGAGTGCGTAGTGACTCAACAGTTGTAGAGGCACTATTAAGCTGGTCTACAGCCTGCTTGATAATAAGCTTTGTAATGGCATCCTTTGGAAGTACAGGAACAAGTTCCTTTGCTTTTCCATAGATTTCTTCAGCTTTTGACTGACTGAAGTTGTACTTCTTGCGTTTGCACCAGTTTTGATAATGGTCGATAAAGGCATTCAGGGACATTTTACGGACACAGTCCACATGCCAGTATGTAGATGCAAAATCAACCCATTTCTGGCTGCCGTCACTGCGTGCAGGACTGTCAAAGTAAGTATTAACACCAGGATAGGTTTGGTCAAGGATGCCGATAAGATTATTTTTCATAGCCGTCTTGTGCTTCATGTAAAAGCCGAACTGACGGTTCATGGTTTTGAGCTGATTGCGTAATTCATCCATAACATTATACTGTTTAAGATTTTGCCATTTGTCAAGAGTATATCGGGCAATCTTAACAGCATCTGCTTTATCAGATTTCACTTTACGAAGAGAATCATTATCAAAGTCTTTGATAAGTTTTGGGTTAATGGCACTGACGAAAAGATTTGCCTCTGAAAGCTGATGAGCGAGGACTTCATAATAACGTCCTGTGTGCTCCATCACGATTCGGGACTCACCTTCAACAGAGTTGATGAGTTCTACAAGTGAATTGATATCACTGGCTGTGTGTTTGATTTCGAAAGGTGCGGAAACAATTTCACCGAAAGGTCGCATGATAGCAACCATACTCTTACCTTTTGAAACATCGATACCTACTGCGTTCATAAATTGTCACTCCTTAAGATTATTGCAATGGATAAGTACCAGTTTTACTCATTGCCTATTCAATCTACTGTGGTGTGACACGAATGCACCTATGGCGATTCAACCTGCATAAAACGAACGCTGCGAATGAGGAGCTGGTTATCAGTCTTAATTGCGGACGCGATGTCCAAGAAAAGGGACGATATACCAATTGCTCCATCATTATACAGCTTAAGCAACAAGATGGATAATTCCTTACTGGCTGTAAGGGATATTAACCATAAATATATTGTAGTAGAAAGAATACAAACATCTCCCCCACCCTGAAACCAGAAAACCAGGGCACACTTTCTTCACAAAATCACCTCAGACTCATCACATATTTACAACATTTCAAACACAAATCGCAGATATACTGTTAGACATAAAGAACAAGAACAACAAAGAATAATAAACATCAGGTTTCCGAAAAGGAAAACCGGATGAGCAAATACAGGAGGTAGTCATTATGTCAGATATGTATAACTTCGATAACAACAATTACAACAACGAGAATCACGATGGATTCAATCACTATGAATTTGATGAAAACAACAGCAACACACCGAACCACAAAAAACCAAATGCAAAGATGGTAAAATTTGCAAAGAAAGTCGGAGCCATTGCATTAAGTGCCGTTCTCTTCGGAGGCGTTGCAGCAGGATCTTATCAGGGAGTAAATGCTCTGTTCGGAACTTCCACACAGACAGAGGCACAGGCAACGACATCAACAAAGAGCAGTCTTCTGAAAACAACTTCCAGCACAACTTCAAAGGGTACGATGGATGTGACTGACATTGTAAAATCCGCAATGCCTTCTATCGTTTCCATCACAAGCAAATCAGTTCAGGAAGTGGAAAATTATTTCGGAATGTTCGGCGGACGTAATTCTATTCAGCAGCAGGAAGTCGAAAGTGCCGGTTCCGGTATCATCATCGGAAAGAATGACAGCGAACTGCTGATCGCCACCAACAATCATGTCATTGATGGTGCAGAGACAGTTTCGGTATCCTTTGTAGATAATGAAACTTATGAGGCAACGATCAAAGGAACCGATTCTGATAAAGACCTTGCAGTTGTAGCCGTTCCGCTTTCCAGCATCTCAAGCGATACGATGTCGAAGATTTCTGTGGCAACGATCGGTGATTCTTCCAAACTGGAAGTTGGCGAACAGGTTGTAGCCATCGGTAATGCACTTGGATATGGACAGTCCGTTACAACCGGTATTGTAAGTGCTACAAACCGTACACTGGATTCGGAAGACAGCAGTGAAGCAAGCTATGACGGTATCAGCCTGATCCAGACCGATGCAGCCATCAACCCTGGCAACAGCGGCGGTGCTCTGCTGAACATGAACGGCGAAGTTATCGGTATCAACTCCGCCAAACTGGCTTCCACAGAAGTAGAAGGTATGGGTTATGCAATTTCTATGAACGATGCATATGATACGATTGAAGAGCTGATGAATGAGACGACAAGAACAAAAGTCTCCGATGATGAGAAAGCAAGCCTTGGCATCTCCGGTACCGGTGTAAGTGATGAGGCAGCAGAAGCTTATGGCATTCCGTCCGGTGTCTTTGTGTCACAGGTAACCGAAGGCGGGGCAGCAGAGCAGGCAGGTATCACAGCAAACTCGATCATTACTGCATTTGACGGCAAATCCGTCAGCGATATCAGCGAACTGAAAAGTCGTCTGGAATACTATAAAGCAGGCGAAGAAGTAGAAGTAACCTTACAGGTACCGGATGGCAATGGTTATACGGAAAAAAACGTTACCGTCACCCTCGGAAAAGCGGACAGCAGCACAAGCGGAAGCAGCCAGCAGTCCGGCAGTGACGAAAGTCAGGATCAGAACCAGGGACAGGATCCGTATAATTACGGCGGTTCTGATGACAATTCTGGAAACTATTTCCGTTTCTCAAACAGCCAGAAAAGCTTTTGAACAGAAAAAATATCTTAAAAATTTTCATACAGCCAAACTACAGATACAAAGTTTGCCCCTGACATTTTACAACGACCCTTTACAGTACGGCTTTTCAAATGCTATACTGTAGAGGGTTTTTTGACGAAAAGAAACATAGATGAGGAGTATACTTATGAAGAAAAGATTTGCGATCATTCTGACAGCGGCAACTCTTTCCATGACCGGATGCAGTCTGCTTGGGCAGGATACTTACTATATAGATCAGGGAATGGAACAGATAAACAGCGGCAATTATGAGGAGGCACTGACCAGCTTTTCTTCCGCAGAGCAGGAAGGGAAGCATCTCGTGGAGAGTTACCGCGGCAGCGGCATGGCGTATATGGCACTTGGAGAATACGACAAGGCGGTAGAGGCGTTTGACCGTGCAGTGGATCTGACAAAAGAGAAGCAGAAAGATGTGAGGAAAGATATTCTGATGTACAAGGCAACAGCACTGTATCAGTCCGGCGATTACGAGGGGGCAGCCAAAGTCTGCGATACGATCCAGACTTTCGGGGACAGTGCAGATGCTTATTATCTTCAGGGACTGTGCTATATGGAGCTGGATGAGAAGGATAAAGCAGGTGTGGACTTTACGACTGCGGTCAAATTATCTCCGCAGGACTACGATCTGCTTCTGAATATTTATGAATGTTATGATGACAAGAATCTTTCCGCAGAGGGGGATGCTTATCTTCAGCAGGCTCTGGCGATCAACAGCGATGATTCTGAAGATATTTACCAGAAAGCGAGAATTTATTATTTTCTTGGCGATTATGACGATGCAAAGACAGAGCTGAATAAAATGGCAGACAGCATGGATGAGCGTTCGACCATGCTTCTGTGCAGAACTTATATGAAGCAGGATGACACCGCACACGCAAGGCAGCTTTATCAGCAGTACATGGACAAATACGGTGAGACACCGGAGGCATACAATGGCATGGTACTGTGTGATATTGCGGATGAAAATTATGACAGTGCCTTGGAAAACATCACAAAAGGCCTGGCACTTTCAAACGACAAAGGAAAACAGGATCTGTATTTTAACGAGATTGTTGTCTATGAAAAGAAGCTGGATTTTGCGACCGCAAAAGAAAAAGCAGCAGAATATGTGAAAAATTATCCTGCGGACGAGGCGGGTATCCGGGAAAATAATTTCCTGAAGACCAGATAATTATGCAGAAGGAGGATCATTTATGCAGCCATATGATATGAAAGAACTGGAAGAGAGGGTGATCCTGGTCGGCGTTCAGGAGAGTTTTTCGGAAGATGTGGAAGAATCTCTGGATGAACTTGCAGAGCTTTGTGAGACAGCCGGGGCACTGGTGGTCGGAAGGGTGATCCAGAATCGTGAAAAGATCCACCCGGGCACCTATGTCGGAAAAGGAAAGATCGAGGAGATCGCCCTTCTGATGGAGGAACTGGGAGCGACCGGCATTGTCTGCGATGACGAGCTTTCTCCGGCACAGCTTAATAATCTGGAGAAAGAGCTGGACTGCAAAGTCATGGACCGTACGCTGATCATTCTGGATATTTTTGCGGCGAGAGCCAACACAAGCGAGGGAAATATCCAGGTTGAGCTTGCACAGCTGCGTTACCGTGCGGCAAGGCTGGTCGGACTTCGCAATTCGCTCTCCAGACTCGGAGGCGGTATCGGTACGAGAGGACCGGGTGAGAAAAAGCTGGAGATGGACAGACGACTGATCCATGCCCGCATTTCACAGCTCAAGGCAGAGCTTGCACAGGTGCAGAAGCACCGTGAACTGATAAGGAGCAAACGAAAAAAAGACCAGATGGTGGTTGCGGCGATCGTCGGTTATACCAATGCTGGCAAGTCCACGTTGCTCAACACACTGACAGATGCCGGTGTTCTGGAGGAAGATAAGCTCTTTGCAACCCTTGATCCGACGACACGCCTTCTGGAACTGCCGGGCGGTCAGAATATTCTTCTGACGGATACGGTCGGGTTTATCCGCAAACTGCCGCATCATCTGATCGAGGCCTTTAAGAGCACGCTGGAAGAGGCAAAGTATGCGGACATCATCATCCATGTGGTGGATGCGTCCAATCCGCAGAAGGAAAAACAGATGCATGTTGTTTATGAGACATTAAAAGATCTCGGTGTGAAGGATCAGCCGATCCTGACGCTGTTCAACAAGCAGGACCGTATTGAAAATCCGGAAATTTTAAAAGACATGAAAGCGGACAAAACTTTAAAAATTTCCGCAAAAACAGGGCAGGGGCTTGATGATCTGAAGGACGAGCTGGAGAAGATATTGCGTGCCAGAAGTATCCTTTTAGAGCGTGTTTTTCCGTATGAAAAGGCCGGTCTGATCCAGATTGTGCGGGCAAAAGGACAGCTTCTGGAAGAGGAGTACAGGGGCGACGGAATCTACGTAAAAGCCTTTGTTCCGGCGGAGATTTACGGCAAAGTTGCATATTAAAAAGTCAGAAATCACACAAACAAAATACTATATCTTGTATGTATTTTTAAAATACAATCCAAGATATAGTATTTTTTGCATTGACTCGCAAACGATAATCTGCTAGAATAAGTTCCTGACAGCATCTGCCGGGAGGCGGATGCGAAAGACGATAATCATGCGGAAGGAGCAGATAATATATATGTTTAAGGTAGTAAAAAGGGACGGCGAAGTCGCAGACTTTGACCTTCAGAAAATCGGGTGCGCTATTGAGAAAGCATTTGATGCGACACAGATGCAGTATAACAAAGACATGGTAGATCTGCTGAATTTGCGAGTGACTGCTGATTTCCAGAAAAAGATTAAAGACGACAAGATCGATGTGGAGAGCATTCAGGACAGCGTGGAGAATGTACTGGTTCAGGCCGGCTATGCAGATGTGGCAAAGGCGTACATTCTGTACCGTAAGCAGAGAGAAAAAATCCGCAATATGAAATCTACGATCCTGGACTACAAAGAGATCGTGGACAGTTATGTGAAAGTAGAAGACTGGCGTGTAAAAGAAAATTCTACGGTTACTTATTCCGTAGGCGGTCTGATCCTGAGCAACTCGGGAGCGGTTACGGCAAACTACTGGCTGTCTGAGATTTACGATGATGAGGTCGCTCATGCACACCGGAATGCCGATATCCATATCCATGATCTGTCGATGCTGACCGGATACTGTGCAGGCTGGTCTTTGAAACAGCTGATCACAGAGGGACTTGGCGGCATTGAGGGCAAGATCACATCGGCACCGGCCAAACATCTGTCCGTACTTTGCAATCAGATGGTCAATTTCCTCGGCATCATGCAGAATGAATGGGCAGGAGCACAGGCATTTTCTTCTTTTGACACGTATCTGGCACCGTTTGTCAAAGTGGACAATCTGGACTATCCGGAAGTCAAGAAATGCATCGAATCTTTTGTATACGGCGTAAATACACCGAGCCGCTGGGGGACGCAGGCACCATTCTCCAACATCACACTGGACTGGACGGTTCCGGCTGACCTTGCCGAGCTTCCGGCAATCGTGGGCGGCAAGCCGCAGGACTTCTGCTATAAAGACTGCAAAAAAGAGATGGATATGATCAACCGTGCCTTTATTGAGACGATGATCGAGGGCGATGCAAACGGACGCGGTTTCCAGTATCCGATCCCGACTTACTCGATCACAAAGGATTTCGACTGGTCCGATACACAGAACAACCGCCTGTTATTTGAGATGACATCCAAATACGGTACACCGTATTTTTCAAACTATATCAACAGCGATATGGAGCCGAGCGATGTACGAAGCATGTGCTGTCGTCTGCGTCTGGATCTGCGTGAACTGCGTAAGAAGAGCGGCGGATTCTTCGGTTCCGGAGAGAGTACCGGAAGTGTGGGCGTTGTGACGATCAACCTTCCGAGAATCGCTTACCTGTCCGAGACAAAAGAGGATTTCTATAAGAGACTGGATCGTATGATGGATATTTCCGCCCGTTCCCTGAAGATCAAACGAGATGTGATCTCCAAACTGCTGGACGAAGGACTGTATCCTTATACAAAACGTTACCTCGGAACTTTTGCAAATCATTTTTCCACGATCGGTATGATCGGTATGAACGAAGTCGGACTCAATGCAAAATGGCTTCGCAAAGACCTTACTCATGTGGAGACGCAGGATTTTGCAAAAGAAGTGCTGAACCATATGCGTGACAGACTGGTGATGTACCAGGAAGAGTACGGAGATCTCTACAACCTGGAGGCAACACCGGCAGAGTCCACGACCTACCGTCTGGCAAAACACGACAAAGAGCAGTATCCGGATATCATCACAGCCGGCGAGCCGGGTGATACACCGTACTACACAAACAGCTCCCATCTTCCGGTTGGCTATACGGCGGACATTTTCGATGCACTGGATATTCAGGACGGACTTCAGACTCTTTATACCTCCGGAACGGTATTCCATGCATTCTTAGGTGAGAAGCTGCCGAACTGGAAAGCCGCCGCAGCACTGGTACGCAAGATCGCAGAAAATTACAGCCTGCCGTACTACACACTATCACCGACCTACTCTGTCTGTAAAGAACACGGCTACCTTGCAGGCGAGCATTTCACCTGCCCGATCTGCGGTAAGAAATCCGAAGTTTACAGCAGGATCACCGGTTACTACCGTCCGGTTCAGAACTGGAATGACGGCAAGACACAGGAGTACAAAAACCGTAAACTTTATGATGTAGAGCATTCCTGTATGAAAAAAGTCAAGACCAGCCTTGTGACTGTACGCAAAGAAGATGTTGAGATCAAGCCGGTGGAGAGCGTGAAATACCTGTTCACGACAAAGACCTGTCCGAACTGCAAGATCGCAAAAGAGATTCTCAAAGGAGAAGATTATCAGATCATCGATGCAGAGGAAAATCAGGATCTTGTAAGAAAATACGGCATCATGCAGGCACCGACACTGGTGGTGACAGACGGCACAAAAGCAAAGAAATACGTGAATGCGTCAAACATCAAGAAATATGTGGCAGATGTAAAACAGACTGTCTGATTGTGAAGTGATTCTTAATTTCAGGACTCGCAGCAAGAATGCCAGAGGCATTCTTGAAAATCAGAAAAAAAGGGAAGCCCGGATTTTAAAGGACTTCCCTGATGTTTGGCATAAAACATAATGAAAAATACCGCTCCTCATTTGTTTATGAATGAGAAGCGGTATTTTTTGGAGAATCTTCAGTTCATCCGATCAATTAGCATTTAACAACGTTAGCTGCCTGCATTCCGCGAGCACCTTCTGTTAAATCATAAGTTACTGCCTGACCTTCGTCAAGAGATTTGAAGCCTTCACCCTGGATAGCGGAAAAATGTACAAATACATCGTTTCCGTCTTCACCTGTGATAAATCCGTAACCTTTTTCAGCGTTGAACCATTTTACTGTACCTTTGTTCATGATGGTACCTCCATTAGATAATAAAATTTTATTGTGGACTTTTGAGTTAAAAAAATCCACCAGTTATTACAGATTATATAGGGGTGAGTATAATCTCTAATAACTAGTGAATTACTTTCATCCAATAAATCCCTCAACGGATATTATAGATTTAACCACCGCAAATGTCAAGAGAATTGTGTATTGTTTTGCACCTGTATATCGGTTATACTGATACTGTTTCCGGGCATGAATCCTGACAAAAAAGGTAGGAAATCCTTTGTCAGGAAGCCACAAAACAGCAAAAAGAAAGGAAGATGAGATGTCAGAAATCATAAAAGCGATCCTGTTCGGAATCGTGGAAGGAATCACAGAATGGCTTCCGGTCAGCAGCACCGGTCATATGATCATTCTCGATGAACTGATCAAACTGAACGTGTCAAAAGAGTTTCTGGAAGTATTTCTGGTAGTGATCCAGCTTGGAGCGATCCTTGCGGTCGTAATGCTCTACTGGAATCAGCTGTTTCCGTTCTCCTTTAAAAAGGGCGAAGACACGATTCGCAAAGACGTATTTTCTATGTGGTTCAAAGTAATCGCAGCCTGCATTCCGGCGGCGGTGGT
Source organism: Hominisplanchenecus sp. (assembly GCF_046967715.1). NCBI lineage: Bacteria > Bacillati > Bacillota > Clostridia > Lachnospirales > Lachnospiraceae > Hominisplanchenecus > Hominisplanchenecus sp. The sequence continues at coordinate 27,730 of NZ_JBKVNQ010000018.1, read as the reverse complement.
CGGTATTTTGTTTGACGACCAGATCAACGAGCTTTTTTACAATTACCAGACGGTAGCAACGGCACTGATCGTGTTTGGTATTTTATTTATTGTAATCGAAAATAAAAATCAGACGAAAAAAGCACGCATCACCAGTATTGCCCAGATCACATACCGGGATGCGATGCTGGTCGGACTTTTCCAGCTGATCGCGGCCATTTTTCCGGGAACTTCCAGATCCGGTGCGACCATTCTTGGCGGTATCCTGATCGGACTTTCCAGAACAACCGCAGCAGAGTTTACCTTTTTCCTGGCCGTTCCGGTCATGGCAGGAGCCAGCCTTTTAAAGATCCTGAAATTTGGTCTGGCTTTCTCAGGGGCAGAAATGATGATCCTGCTGGTCGGTATGGCAGTGTCATTTGTTGTATCGGTTCTGGTGATCAAATTTCTGATGAATTACATAAGAAAGCACGATTTCAAGATTTTCGGCTGGTACCGTATCGTACTTGGTATCCTGGTGATTTTGTTTTTTACATTCCGGTAATTCTGCTCTGAGACAGAGACAGGTGGAATTGCAGAAAACAGTTCCGTGGATTTTACGTCCAGACTGTGAAAGTACCTGGAAAAATTACAGACAGAATAACAGAAAGGGGAAATAAGAGAATGAAGATCACACTTCCGGATGATGTGAAACAGATCATCGAAACACTGGAACAACATGGATATGAAGGCTATGCGGTCGGCGGCTGCGTGCGTGATTCGATTCTTGGACGGATACCAAATGACTGGGATATCACGACTTCTGCGACACCGCAGCAAGTCAAGAAACTGTTCCCACGCACGGTCGATACCGGGATCCAGCACGGAACGGTAACCGTTCTGATGGGAAAAGAAGGTTATGAAGTGACGACCTATCGTGTGGATGGAGAATATGAGGATGCAAGACATCCAAAAGAAGTGACTTTTACGGCAAATCTGGAAGAAGACCTGCGTCGCCGTGATTTTACGATCAACGCCATGGCGTATAATGACAGCGAGGGTCTTGTGGACGTGTTCGGCGGAAGAGCGGACATCGAGCAGAAAGTGATCCGCTGCGTCGGCAATGCCGAAGAACGTTTCGGGGAAGATGCACTGCGTATCATGCGTGCTGTCCGTTTTTCGGCACAGCTCGGATTTACGGTCGATCCGGACACGGCAGAAGCGGCGAAAAAGCTGGCGGGGACGCTCTCAAAGATCAGTGCTGAGCGTATCCAGACGGAGCTGGTCAAACTGCTGGTTTCCCCGCATCCGGATTATCTGAGGTATGCCTGGGAGTACGGCATCACGGCAGTTGTTCTGCCGGAGTTTGACCGCACGATGGAGACACCGCAGAATAACCCGCATCACTGCTATAACGTCGGAGAACATACGCTGGAAGCCTTAAGGAACATAGAGGCAGACAAAACGCTGCGTCTGGCGGCATTGTTTCACGATTTCGGCAAGCCGCAGACACATACCACGGACGCAGACGGGATCGACCATTTTCACGGGCATGCAAAGATCAGTGCCGAGCTTGCAAATAATATCATGCATCGTCTTAAATTCGACAACGACACTTTAAATAAAGTCAAAGTTTATGTGCGATACCACGATCTGCGACCGGAACTGACCGAAAAATCGGTGCGAAGAGCAGTGAGCAAAGTCGGGGCAGACGCTTTTGCAGAGGTTCTGAAACTGAAAATGGCAGATACCCTGGCTCAGTCCCCGAAGTGGCAGCCGGAGAAGAAAGCTTATTTAAAAGAGCTGACAGCCCTGTATCACACCATTTTAGAGAAACAGCAGTGCCTTTGCATCAAAGATCTGAAGATCAGCGGAAAAGATCTGATCGAAGACGGCATGAAGCCGGGCAAAGAGATGGGCGAGATCCTTGCAAAGCTGCTGGAGCTGGTATTAGAGGAGCCGCAGCGAAATGAGCGGGAATGGCTGATCGGAAAAAGCAGAGAACTGCGAAATACCGAAGGATAACTTCCCGTATATTTGCCCCCTGCATTTCATAAGATAGAGTAGCTTTAGGTGCCAGAATTGTGAGAGTACGAAGTAAGGAACAATTCGTGTGGCATTTTTGATCTTAATAGCTGGTTTTATTGAGAAGAATTGTGGGGGGATCAAAAGTGAATGAAAAAGATCTGGTGATTTTGGAGCAGTACGACCTGCATGTGCAAAGCACAAGGCGGGGGCGTGGCTCCTTTCTTTGTGATACGGACAGAGGGCTTGTTCAGGTGACTGAATTTTCCGGTTCGCAGGAGCGGCTGTTTTTTCAGAACAGAGTGCTTTTTTTTCTGACAGAAAGAGGGATACGCTGCGATCTGCTCCTGGAAAATACAGAAGGAAATCTGGTCACTTCTGACCGCTACGGCAACGGGTACGTAGTCAAAAAATGGTTTTCCGGGCGGGAGTGTGATACGAAAAGCCGGGAAGATATTGTAGGGGCGGTGCATTATCTTGCAAGGCTGCACAATGTCCTGCGTCTGCCGGAAATACAGGAATTTCAGATGGCGGCGGCACAGACGGATGAGGCAGATCCGGCAGAAGAGAAAAAAGTCAGAAAAAATTTAGAGTATATAGCAGAGCCGCTTGACGAGGAGATCGAGCGGCACACAAAAGAGCTGAAAAAGGTGCGGAATTTCATGCGGACACGAAAGAAAAAGACCGCTTTTGAGAGCCGTTTCCTGGAACTGTATCCGGAATTTATGGCTCAGGCAGAAGAAGTAACCAGACGGGTATGTGTCAGCAGTTCACATGCTCTGCACCGGCAGTGCATACGGGAGCGGCGGGTCTGCCATGGGGATTACAGTCAGCATAACCTGTTTTTTGACCGGGAAGGAGCGGTGGCAGTCAATTTTGCGAGATGCTGTTTTGATGTACAGATCTCCGATTTTTATCAGTTTTTCCGCAAGATCATGGAAAAGCAGGGCTGGAATCAGAAGCTTGGCATGGAGATGATCCATGCATATCAGGAAGTGCGTCCGCTTGGCGATGCAGAATTTGAAAATTTTTGTATAAGACTCGCCTATCCGGAAAAATTCTGGAAGCTTGCCAACCATTATTTCAACAGCCGCAAAACCTGGATACCGGAAAAAAGCCTTCAGAAGCTGGAAATTCTCGATATGCAGGAAAAAAAACGGCGAGAATTTGTAAAGTTTCTGCATTAGAGGTTTCTTTTTAGACCTTTTTATTATATAATATAGCCACCTATTGAATATTTTAATGGAGGTAGCACAATGGATTATAAAAAGGTCTATGAAGAGTGGCTCGCAAATCCATACTTTGACGAAGCTACAAAGGAAGAACTGCGAGCAATTGAGGGAGACGAAAAAGAAATCAAAGAACGCTTTTATGCGGATCTGGAGTTTGGTACTGCCGGTTTAAGAGGTATCATCGGGGCAGGTACAAACCGTATGAACGTTTACACTGTGCGTAAAGCTACACAGGGACTTGCAAACTATATCAAGTCAGTAGGAGCACAGGAAAAAGGCGTAGCGATCGCTTACGATTCCAGACATATGTCACCGGAATTTGCAGATGAAGCAGCACTGTGCCTGGCTGCAAACGGCATCAAGGCTTATGTGTTTGAGTCACTGAGACCGACTCCGGAGCTGTCCTTTGCTGTGCGTACACTGAAATGTACGGCAGGTATCAATGTCACAGCAAGTCATAATCCGCCGGAATACAATGGCTATAAAGTTTACTGGGAGGATGGAGCACAGATCACACCGCCTCACGACACCGGTATCATGGCTGAAGTAAAAGCAGTTACCGACTATGCAAACGTAAAAACAATGGACAAAGATGCAGCAGTCACAGCAGGACTTTACGAAGTGATCGGTGCGAACATCGATGATCCATATATTGAAGCACTGAAGAGCCAGGTGATCCACTGGGATTCCATCCGTGAAGTCAGCAAAGATCTCAAGATCGTTTACACACCGTTGCACGGTACTGGCAATATCCCGGCAAGACGCGTCTTAAAAGAGCTTGGCTTTGAGCATGTATATGTAGTAAAAGAGCAGGAACTGCCGGACGGCGATTTCCCGACGGTAAGTTATCCGAACCCGGAAGCAGAAGAAGCTTTCGAACTGGGACTGAAACTTGCAAAAGAAGTCGATGCAGACCTGGTTCTGGCAACCGATCCGGACGCAGACCGTCTCGGTGTGCATGTCAAAGACAAAGATGGTGTATACCATACTCTGACCGGAAATATGTCTGGATGCCTGCTTGAAGAATACGAGCTGAGCCAGAGAAAGGCAGCAAACGGCAGCCTTCCGGAAGACGGAGCAGTAGTCAGCACGATCGTTACTACAAACATGGCAGGAACGATCGCCAGATCCTACGGACTGCGTTTCATCGAAGTCCTGACCGGATTCAAATACATCGGACAGCAGATCCTTGGTTTTGAACAGAGTGGAAAAGGAACCTACCTCTTCGGATTCGAGGAGAGCTATGGCTGCCTGATCGGAACACATGCAAGAGACAAAGATGCGATCGTTGCAACGATGGCTCTGTGTGAAGCAGCAGCTTACTATAAGACACAGGGTAAGACACTGTGGGATGCCATGATCGATATGTACGAGAAATACGGCTACTACAAAGATGACATCCAGGCGATCACACTGAAAGGTATCGAAGGACTTCAGAAGATCCAGGAGATCATGGAGACCCTCAGAAATGAGACACCGTCCGAGATCGCAGGCTACAAAGTGCTTTCTGCAAGGGATTACAAGAAAGATACCATCAAAAACATGGAAAGCGGCGAAATGACAAAGACCGGTCTTCCGTCCTCAAATGTTCTGTATTATGATCTGAGTGATGAAGCATGGTTGTGCGTGAGACCGTCCGGAACTGAGCCGAAAGTAAAATTCTACTATGGCGTAAAGGGCACATCCCTGGAAGATGCAGATGCAAAATCCGCAGCTCTTGGTAAACAGGTTGTAGCTATGATCCAGGAAATGCTGTAAAATGGCAAAAACATATGATTTTGATGATTTCTGTCAGATCACGGAAATGCTGCGAAAGAAAGAGGGCGGCTGCCCGTGGGATCTTTCCCAGACGCATCAAAGCCTGAAGCCCTATATGCTATCAGAGACAGCTGAGGCAGTGGCGGCGATCGATCTTTATGAGCAGACAAAAGATGCGTCCAATCTCTGCGAAGAGCTTGGAGATATGCTCTTTCAGGTTGTGATACAGAGCCAGATCGCAGCAGAAGAAGGTCTTTTTACGATCAATGATGTCGTGCAGAGCATCAGCGAAAAAATGATCCGCCGTCATCCGCATGTTTTCGGAGAGGAGAGCTATGAGCTTTTAGGCGGACATGCTGACAGCTGGAAGGAGATCAAGCAGATTGAGAAGGCAGGTATGGCAGAAGATCAGAAAAAAGCTCAGGAAAGAGCAGTTTATCTGGCAACACAGCAGATCATAGAACATTTACAGAAATCCCTTGACAAATATGGGGATAACGATTATAAATAAACATAGCCAACAAGGCTGTTGTGTTCCGGAAGCGATGGGCGGACGGGATGCCGCAGCCTTGTTCTCAGGAATCAAAACAGCAATTACAGGAGGAAAGGTCCATGAATAAGACAGAATTAGTAGCAGCTATCGCTGAACAGACAGAATTATCCAAAAAAGATGCAGAAAAGGCACTGAAAGCTTTCACAGATATCGTTGCAGATGAACTGAAAAAAGGTGAAAAAGTACAGCTGGTAGGCTTTGGTACTTTTGAAGTATCCGAAAGAGCAGCAAGAGAAGGAAGAAATCCTCAGAGCGGTGAACCGATGACGATCGCAGCTTCCAAAGCTCCGAAATTCAAAGCAGGCAAAGCACTGAAAGATATGATCAACAACTAATTCCTGTATTTGGAATCATCAGCTGTCGCGGAACATTTCTGCGGCAGTTTTTTTCTTATCAGCAAAAGGAGAAATGACTATGAGACTGGATAAATTTTTAAAGGTTTCCAGACTGATCAAAAGACGTACTGTTGCGAATGAAGCCTGTGATGCCGGAAGAGTTCTGATCAACGGAAGAACGGCAAAAGCATCTGCGGCAGTCAAGGCAGGCGATGTGATCGAGATCCAGTTTGGAACAAAAGCCGTAAAAGTAGAAGTTCTGGATGTGCAGGAGACAGTCAAAAAGGACAATGCGGCAGAACTCTATAAATACCTGTAGCTTCCGGATGTGAGCTTTTTTACGCTGGCATAAACAAAAGCAGAGCTTCATATACTTTTGCAAAGAGTGTATGGAGAATGGCATGGACGAAAAACAGGCTCAGGGAACAGCACACAGGGTAATGATCCAGGGAAGGCACAGCGGCACCATCAGCGGGGTATCGGATGTGCTTTCTTTTGATTTAAATGAGATCGTACTCCAGACGACACAGGGGATGCTGATGATACGCGGACAGGAGCTTCATATGAACCGGCTGACACTGGAAAAAGGCGAAGTGGATATCGAGGGAAAGATTGACAGCTTTGTTTATTCCGAACAGAAAGGCGAGAACGGAAAAGATACCTCCTTTCTTGGACGGCTGTTCCGGTAATGCACACGGTGATCGCAGCAGAGGCCCTCTTTTTTGTGCTGGCCTTTGCAAAAGGAGCAGGTATCATGCTGGGCTACGATATCCTGCGTGCGTTTCGCAGAGGATTTCCGCACGGGGGCCGGCTTGTCGCAGCAGAAGACTTTTTTTACTGGGTGTTCGCCTGGATTTTTGTGTTTTTGATGTTCCGTGATCGGAATTATGGGCAGATCCGGGGGTATGTGCTGGCGGCACTGATTCTGGGGATGCTTTTTTATATTTTGCTGCTCAGTCGGAGGATCCTTCTCGTATTTTCGACTTTTTTCGGCTTTCTTTCCCGCATGATTGCCGGTCTTTTCCGGCTGATTTTGATGCCTGCCGGAAAATCGGTCAAAAAATTGAGAAAAATGGTCAGGAAAGCATTGAAAAAGAAGATAAAACAGGTTAGAATGGTCATAGTCAAAAAGTAAGTCAGAAAGTCGGGAAGGGTATATGAAAAAAAGAAAACAGACACGCAGAAGGAGAGATGCGGCACAGAGAAGAGGAAAGCTTGGCATCTCTACTGTGATTGTTGTGCTGATTGCAGTATTTTTGCTGAGAGGCCATACAATGGATCAGAGAAATGCGGCATATGTCGAAGAGCTGGCACAGCTGCAGAACAAGATCGATGCAGAAGAAGCCCGCACGCAGGACATTGCTGATCTGGAAGCTTATATGCAGACAGATGAGTATGCGGAGCAGGTTGCCAAGGACAAGCTTGGTCTGGTCTATGAAGATGAGATTATTTTTAAACCAGAAGAGAACTAAAGAAAAAGGAGAAAGGCAGCGTGATAAGCTTCCTTTCTTTTTTGTCGAAAACTTTTTTTGGAGGCGTACCGCCTTTGACAAAATTTTCCGGAGCCATTCGCTATACTGAATCCGTTAAAGCAGCGTGGAAAAGGCTGTGTGAGGAGGCAGTATGGGGGATTTTATCATTATTACACTGATGGTCAGCAGCTTCTGGCTTTTGTGGGAGATCATCCGTGTGGTCAGTATGGAGTGGCTGAACCGGGATGAGATCACATTGCCGGCGGGCGAGCTTGGGAGAAGCGAGCTGCTGCGTTGTGCAGATTCTTTCGAACAGCTTTCCGAGATGTTTCAGGGCATGGTTACCAAAAAGGAGGAACTTTCCGGGCAGGATATGGATGAGGTGCTCTTTCGGGTGCAGACGAGCGTCTGCCGCAGCTGTTCGGCCGCAGCGCAGTGCTGGGACTATGGAAGTGAAACGGGGATCTGCAGATTCAACCGGATCGCAGAGAGCATTATCCAGGGGAAAGAGCTGAACAATGGCAGAAAAGAGGCACTTCAGAAACAATGTCTGCACGGAGACTTCTTTTTCGAAGCGGTGGCAGATCAGATTGAAAAAGCGAGAATGGATATGCTGTGGCACAATCGCCTGATGGAGAGCAGAAGTGCGGCGGCGGACCAGCTCCATGAGACGGCGTGCATCATACGGAAGGCGGCGGGGCATATCTGCGATGTCAGACGCGTAGACGGGAGTATCCGCCAGCAGGCAGACATCCGCCTGCGGATGCACGGGATGATCCTCAAGGATATCTGGTGTATCCGACAGCCAAGAAATATACAGCTCTATGTGACACTCCGCACGGCAAAGAAGGGCAGATGCATCCGCACAAAAGAAGTGGCAGGACTTCTGTCTGCAGCGTTCGGGACGAGGCTGATGCCGGATGAACAGGGGAAAACCGTAGTAAATTATGAGTACAGTACCATTTTATTTTATACGGAACCACAGTATTACATGACCGGCGGTGTGGCGAGGATCGCCAGGGACGGAGAAGTGATCTCCGGTGACAATTTTTCCCTGTTTCCAGCGGCGGACGGTCAGATGATCCTCAGCATTTCAGACGGGATGGGTTCCGGTCTTGCGGCATACAAAGAAAGCGAGGCAGTGATCGATCTGCTGGAGCAGTTTCTTGGCAGCGGTTTTGACAAAGAGACGGCGATTCGCCTGATCCACAGTTCGATGCTTTTGCAGACAGAAGGGCAGAGTTCGGCGACGGTGGATCTGTGCATGGCAGATCTTTACACCGGAGACTGTGAATTCTTAAAAATCGGTGCTTCAACGACCTTTCTGAAGCGAAAACACTGGGTTGAGACGATCACGTCGACCAGCATGCCGATGGGGATCCTTCAGGATGTGGATTATGAGTGCACCAGAAAGCGGCTCGAAGAGGGCGATTATATCGTCATGGTGTCCGATGGCGTGATGGATGCCCTGCCGCAGATGGATGCGGAGGAGATGATCAAAGATTATCTTCTGCAAAGTGAAACGGAAAATGCAAAAGAACTTGCCAGATCTCTGCTGAACTATGTATTGCAGTCGGACAGGCAGCAGGCAAGAGATGATATGACCGTTCTGGTGGGCGGTATGAGAAGAAGATAGAGAGAATATATGAGACAGGTACAGAATTTTATCAGAGAACAGAAGATGATCATGCCGGGAGATTTTGTCATTGCCGGAGTTTCGGGGGGAGCAGATTCTGTCTGCCTTTTCTTTGAACTGCTTGCATATCAGAAAGAGATCCCGTTTTCCATGGAAGTTGTGCACATCGAACATGGGATCCGTGGACAGGACAGCCTTGCAGATGCGAACTATGTGGAAAACCTCTGCAAAGAATATGGTGTACCGTTTCACCTGGTTTCCTGTGATATTAAAAAGATGGCACAGGAAAGCAGCCTGACGGTCGAGGAGGCAGGGCGGAAAGCCCGCTATCAGGCCTTTGAGCAGGCGGCAAAAAAGAGCGGCAGGTCAAACTGCAAGATTGCCGTTGCCCATAATCTGGATGACCAGGCAGAGACGATTCTGATGAATCTCGCAAGGGGAAGCGGTCTTCGAGGACTTGGCGGGATCCGTCCGGTGCGTGAAAACATTATCCGCCCGCTTTTAAATACCAGAAGAAGCGAGATCGAGGCGGCACTTCGGGGGCGTCAGATCACATGGCGGACGGATAAGACGAACCATCAGACTGAGTACACGAGAAACAGGATCCGCCTGGAGATCCTGCCGCTGCTTGCACAGGGCGTGAACGGACAGGCAGCGAGCCATATCGCACAGGCAGGGCTGCGGCTTCAGGAGGCAGAGGATTATATCCAGAGCCAGGTGCAGAAACTTGCAGAGCGTTACGTACATTATGAGGAAAAAGCGGAGCCAGAAGTATTTCTTGAGCGGGAAGGATTCTGCCGTCAGGAGCATCTGATGCAGGAATATCTGATAAGATTTTGCCTGGAAAAAATGATCGCCGGTCAGAAAGATGTCAGCCGCCGGCATATCGGGGCACTTCTGGAGCTTGCCGCCGGTCAGAATGGAAAATCATTAAATCTTCCAGGCGGCATACGTGCCGTAAATAAAAATGAATTTCTTGTTTTTGAGAAAAACAGATCAATAAGAAAAAAGGGAAATGAAGCTGCAAAGTGCAGGGGAGAAAATTTGCAGATCCCGGGTGTGACAGGGTGGAGAGATCTTCGTATTACAGCCGATGTTTTTTCTTATGAAAAGCAAATAATTCCGCAAAAGAAGTGTACAAAATGGTTTGATTATGATACCATAAACCATAGACTGGAGATTCGTACGCGTCAGGCGGGCGATACTCTCAGTGTGCATGCAGAAGGCGGGACAAAGCCTCTGAAAAGGTATATGATTGATGAGAAGATCCTGCGAGAGAGACGGGATGAGATACCGCTCATTGCGGACGGCTCCCATATTCTTTGGGTGGTCGGATACCGGATCAGTGAGGCATACAAGGTAACAGAACGTACAAAAAAGATTCTGCAAATACAAATAGATAAGGAGAACTAAAATGGAAGATAAGATTCGTGTACTGTTGACAGAAGAAGAAGTAAATGAAAAAATCAAAAAAATCGGTGAGCAGGTCAGCAAAGATTATGCCGGCAAGTCCGTTCATATGATCTGCGTGCTCAAAGGCGGCGTATTTTTCACCTGTGAACTGGCAAAGAGAATCACCGTTCCGGTATCTCTCGATTTTATGTCCGTGAGCAGCTACGGTTCGGAGACAAAATCAAGTGGTATCGTAAAGATCATCAAAGACCTGGATGAGCCGCTGGAAGGAAAAGATGTCCTGATCGTAGAAGATATCATTGATTCCGGACGTACCTTAAGTTATCTGATCGAGATCCTGAAGAAAAGAAACCCGGCAAGCATCCGTCTGTGCACGCTTCTGGACAAACCGGAACGCAGAGTGACAGATGTAAAGGTAGATTATGTTGCTTTCAACATTCCGGATGAATTTGTTGTAGGATATGGTCTGGATTATGCCCAGAAATACCGCAACCTTCCGTTCATCGGAGTGGTAGAGCAGTAGAAAGGGGAACCCGAATTGAAGAATGTTCTAAAAGGGAGTATCTTCTATGTTATTATTGCGATCATTGTGGTTCTGGGGATCAATTATATCCGGGGCAACCTCGTAGAGAATACAGGAGTCACCTATTCACAGTTCCAGAAATATGTCGCACAGAATAAGGTCAGCGGCGTAGAGATCAGACAAAATTCTCAGGGAGTGACAGGAGAACTTACTATTCACATGAAACAAGGCGAAAATCTGACACTTGATGTTTCTGATGTGACAAAGGCAGAAGAGCTTCTGGATCAGAAGCAGATTCCATACAGGGTCACAGTTGAAAAAGAGAGCATTTTTATGACGACGGTACTGCCGATGCTTCTGATTTGTGTGATTTTTATGGTTTTTTTCACGATGGGCAGCCGTCAGGCGACGGGAGGCAATGCCCGGATGATGAATTTTGGCAAAAGCCGTGCAACCCTGACCATGCCGGACAACAGCAAAGTTACGTTTAAAGATGTTGCCGGTCTTCAGGAAGAAAAAGAAGATCTGCAGGAGATTGTCGATTTCCTGAAAGAACCGAAAAAATATCTCCAGGTCGGAGCACGTATCCCGAAAGGTGTGCTGCTTGTCGGCCCTCCGGGAACCGGTAAGACCCTGCTGGCGAAAGCCGTGGCAGGAGAAGCGGGTGTTCCGTTCTTCAGCATTTCCGGTTCCGATTTCGTGGAAATGTTTGTCGGTGTCGGTGCATCCCGTGTGCGTGATATGTTTACCGAGGCGAAACTTCATGCACCGTGTATCATCTTTATCGATGAGATCGATGCAGTTGCCAGAAGACGAGGAGCCGGCGTAGGCGGCGGTCACGATGAACGTGAGCAGACGCTGAACCAGATGCTCGTTGAGATGGATGGTTTCGGATACAACGAAGGCATCATCGTGATGGCGGCGACAAACCGTGTGGACATCCTCGATCCGGCAATCTTAAGACCGGGACGTTTCGACCGCAAGATCGGCGTCGGACGACCGGATGTACGCGGAAGAGAAGAGATCCTGGCAGTCCATATCAAAAACAAGCCGCTTGGAGAGGACGTAGATCTCAAAGAGATTGCCAGAACATCCGCAGGATTTACCGGGGCAGATCTGGAAAACCTGATGAATGAGGCGGCAATTTATGCGGCAAAGGCAAAACGTGCCTATATCATGCAGGAAGATATCCGCCGTGCCTTCATCAAAGTCGGCATCGGCGAGGAGAAAAAGAGTCGGATCATCAGCGAGAAAGAAAAGAAGATCACCGCTTACCACGAGGCAGGTCATGCGATCCTGTTCCATGTGCTGCCGGATATGGGACCGGTCCATACGATCTCCGTGATCCCGACCGGAATGGGGGCAGCCGGTTATACGATGCCGCTTCCGGGTGAAGATGAGATGTTCAACAGCAAAAAGAAAATGCTGCAGAATATCATCGTGGACTTTGGGGGACGCGTTGCAGAAGAGCTGATCTTTGGCGATGTGACGACCGGAGCATCCCAGGATATTAAACAGGCAACGCAGATGGCAAGAGCCATGGTCACACAGTACGGTATGTCGGACAAAGTCGGTCTGATCCATTATGGAAGCGATGACGATGAAGTCTTTATCGGACGCGACCTGGCACATACAAAGGGTTACGCAGACCAGACAGCTGCACTGATCGACGGTGAAGTAAAAAACATCATTGATGAGTCTTATGCAAAAGCAAAAGAACTTCTTCAGGAGCATATGGATGTTTTACATCGCTGTGCACAGCTTCTGATCGAGAAAGAAAAAATTGGCAGGGAAGAGTTTGAAAGCCTTTTTGGTGAAAATGCATAAAAAATAATTTCAGATTTTGTGAAGATTATGCACACTTAAATTTGTACCTGTGGTATATTATTACTTGTAAAACCCCCAATACATTATATAGTTTTTGCTACACCCCATAAGAAGAAATACCTTCTCCAAAGAAAGACAGTTCATATGAACTGTCTTTTTCCCTTTTCTGGATTATTTCGTTGTGAATTTGAAAAATATGGTGTAAGATAGTAATAATTCTACAGTTTGAATGCAGGTTATGAACGTCTTGCAGGCGTTTCCTTTAAAATGACCGCAAAAGAGCCGTAAGAACGTGATCCGGGTGTGTGAAGACGCTCTTGGTCTTCTTAGGAGGAAAATATGAACTTAGCAAATATAGAATATCAGGATAAGCTTCGTCAGTATGTGCTGCAGATGCGTCCTGTGTTTAAACCGAATGCACTTTTCAGCGATGAGACGGCAAATTATGTAACACCGATGGAACCTGATCCGGGCGACATTGTTACGATACGTTTTCGAACCTGGAAAGATAATGTTGATAAAGTATATCTGGTAAGCAATGACAGGCATCTTGCTATGGAATACGAAAAATCAGAAGGAGATTTTGATTATTTCAAAATCCGTCTGGTCATGCAGGAAGAATCCATCCACTATTTTTTTGAGATACATGCTGGCAAGATCCGATGTTTCTACAACAAGATCGGTGTATCCAGGGATCGCCTCGATGTCTATGATTTTACGATCGCACCGGGTTTCCACACGCCGGAATGGGCAAAAGGTGCTGTTATGTACCAGATCTTTGTGGATCGTTTTTCAAGCGGGGACACGAACAATACCGTCGAAGACTGCGAGTACTATTACATCGGCGACTACTCCCGGAAGGTGACTGACTGGCGGAAGAACCCATCCTTTATGGGCGTGCGTGAATTTTACGGCGGTGACCTTCAAGGCGTGATGAACAAGCTGGATTATCTGCAGGATCTTGGCGTGGATGTTATTTATTTCAACCCGATCTTTGTCTCACCGTCCAACCATAAATACGATATCCAGGATTATGATTACATTGATCCGCACTATGGAAAGATCGTAAGCGACGGTGGCGAGACTCTGAAGGACGGGGATACGATCAATGCCCATGCTTCCAAATACATCAAACGAGTAACCGACAAAGCAAACCTGGAGTCCAGTAACACCTTTTTTGTTCAGCTGGTCGAAGAAATTCACCGCAGGGGCATGAAAGTGATCCTGGACGGTGTGTTCAACCACTGCGGTTCCTTTAATAAATGGATGGACCGTGAGCAGATTTATGAGAATCAGGAGGGATATGAACCGGGAGCTTATGTTTCCGCAGACAGTCCTTATCGCAGCTTTTTCAAATTCAATAACGACCAGGCATGGCCGTACAACCCGAATTACGATGGCTGGTGGGGACATGATACCCTGCCGAAGCTTTGCTATGAGCAGTCACCGAAGCTGCACGATTATATTCTGGAGATCGGAAAGAAATGGGTTTCCCCGCCGTTCAATGTCGATGGCTGGAGACTGGATGTGGCTGCTGACCTTGGATTTTCCAATGAATATAACCATCAGTTCTGGAAAGAATTCCGCAAAGTCGTAAAAGAGGCCAATCCGAATGCGATCATTCTGGCAGAACATTACGGCGATGCCAAGTCCTGGCTTTGCGGTGATGAATGGGATACCGTTATGAATTATGATGCCTTTATGGAGCCACTGACCTGGTTCTTTACCGGAATGGAAAAGCACAGCGATGAGTTCCGCGGCGACCTGCTCGGCAATGAAGCAGCATTTACCGGAGCAATGCGTCATCATATGGCAAGCTTTCTGGCACCATCGCTTCAGGTGGCGATGAACGAGCTTTCCAACCATGACCATTCTCGTTTCCTGACCAGAACGAACCACAAAGTAGGGCGTGTGGCGAACTTGGGATATGAGGCAGCCTCCCAGGATATCAACGTGGCGGTCATGCGTGAGGCCGTTGTGATGCAGATGACCTGGCCGGGAGCACCGACGATCTATTACGGCGATGAGGCCGGAGTCTGTGGATTTACCGATCCGGACAACCGCAGGACCTATCCGTGGGGCGAGGAAAATCACGACCTGATCACATTCCACAAAGAAATGATCCGTATCCATAAAGCATGTCCTGTGCTGACACATGGCTCCCTGAAATTCCTGGAGCAGAGACATAACGTACTTTCTTATGGAAGATTCTCGCAGGACGAGCAGATGGTTGTGGCATTTAACAACGATCTGAATGAGCAGACGATCACCCTGTCTGTATGGCAGGTAAATGTGCCGCAGCATAACTGTAAAATGGAACGCCTGATGCTGACGCATGCACAGGGCTATACGACCGAGCAGTACTTTACAGAAGTGCATGGCGGAAAAATTGAACTGACATTGCCGCCGCTGTCCGGGATTGTGCTCCGACACGGGGAATAAGAAAATAAAAACAGTTGATAAGATAAAAAACCCGGAAGCCTTTCTTTTGATTAAGATAAAAGGTTCCCGGGTTTTTTTGCTGTCAGGGAAGAATGCGGGATAAGACGGAAAATACGGTTTTGGGAAAGCTGGCGGATTTCAGATTAGGTATGACAGGTATTATGAGTAATTTAATGAATTAAAGCAATAAAGCAAAAGAATAAAAAATAAAAGCGCGAGACGGGACTCGAACCCGCGGCCTCGACCTTGGCAAGGTCGCGCTCCACCAACTGAGCCACTCGCGCATTTCTTTGTGTTTGTAAGTTGTGTTCCGCAACTCACAGGTCATATAATACAATAGAAATATGCATTTGTCAACAGGAAATTTTAAAAAAATTCAAAAAAAATAAGAAGTTTAAATTTTTGCGACGATTCGATGCAAAAGGAGAATTCGGAATCCGCTTGACAGATGTATTTCTTTGCGTGATACTTAGTTGAAAAACATCCGGGGGAAGAGAGCGGATGAACAGGAAGTTTAATCAAATCAGGTAATGTCCGGCGTTCGGCTTGAAGTGCAGGGAGTTGCCTGTATCAGGAGGATGGCATGAAAATATTGCTGGTCGCAATCAATGCGAAATATATACATTCCAATCTTGCGGTGTACTGCCTGAAAAGTTATGCGGCAAAGAGAGGAATTGAGGTGGAACTTACGGAATATACGATCAATCACCGACGAGACGATATTCTGATGGATATTTATCAGAGAAAGCCGGATGTGGTGGCATTTTCCTGCTATATCTGGAATTTGGAATTTGTTCAGGATATTGCAGCAGATCTGTATAAGGTTCTGCCGGATCTGGAAATCTGGGGAGGCGGACCGGAGGTTTCCTATGATGCAGAGAAATTTCTGGCGAAGCATCCGGAATTTCGCGGCATTATGAAAGGCGAGGGTGAGCGGACTTTTTGTGAACTTGCCGGACTTTACCAGATATATGGCAAAGAGGCGGTGAACAAACTGGACGAGTGCCATGGTATTGTATGGCGGGACCCGAAAGGGGAGATCAGTCAGGGACTGCCGCAGGCACCAATCAGTCTGGATGAAGTTCCTTTTATATATGAAGAATATGAAAATATGATGCCGTTTGAGAATCGTATTCTCTATTATGAGACGAGCAGAGGCTGCCCGTTTTCGTGCAGTTATTGCCTTTCTTCGATCGATAAGCGGGTGCGGCTTCGAAGCATGGAGCTGGTAGAGAAGGAATTGCAGTTTTTCCTGGATCATAAAGTGCCGCAGGTCAAGTTTGTGGACCGGACGTTTAACTGCAATCACAGACACAGCATGGCAATCTGGCGTTACATCAAAGAGCATGACAATGGCATCACAAACTTCCATTTTGAAATTGCGGCAGATATTTTAAATGAAGAAGAAATGGATCTGCTTGCCACATTCCGGCCGGGACTTGCCCAGCTCGAGATTGGTGTGCAGTCCACAAACATGCAGACCATCCATGAGATCGACCGTATGATGGATTTTGATATGGTTACACAGAAAGTGCAGCGGGTGGCAAGTGCCGAAAATATCCATCAGCATCTGGATCTGATCGCCGGGCTGCCGTATGAGAATCTGGAGAGCTTCAAAAAATCCTTCAACGATGTCTACCGCCTGCGGCCGCAGCAGTTCCAGCTTGGTTTTCTGAAAGTCTTAAAAGGCTCAAAAATGCATGAGAAGGCAGGAGAATACGGGATCGTTTACCATACACGCCCTATGTACGAGGTTTTATCGACAAACTGGCTGACTTACGATGAAGTCATCTATTTAAAAGGCATAGAAGAGATGGTTGAGGTTTACTATAACAGCTGTCAGTTCCGCTGTACAATGCGGACACTGGAGGCGGAGTTTGACACACCGTTTGCCATGTACGAGGCACTGGCAGAATATTATGAAGAAAACAGGCTGAACGGCCTGAAACATTCACGCATGGGACGCTTTGATATTTTGCACGATTTTATTCTTTCCTATGTGAAGAAAGAACATGCACCGAAATATGAGGATGATCTTCTGATGGATCTTTACTTGAGGGAAAAGAGCAAGAGCCGTCCGTCCTGGGCTGCGGATCTTTCAGGATATAAGAGCGAGATCCAGGAATTTTTCAGAAAAGAAGCGGAGGAAAAACGTTATCTGAAAGACTACGAAGGCTACAGCTGGAAACAGATCCTGAATATGACGCACGTTGAGGTCGATTCGAAGGGAAAATGGACGCTGTTTGATTATAAAAGGCGAGATCCGCTCACAAAAGATGCAAAAACGTATCGGATTCTGGAACGGAAGGAAGAGGAAAGGGCATGATAAGAGATTATGTGGCACTTGACCTGGAAATGACGGGACTGAGCCCGAGAAAGGATGCGATCCTGGAGATCGGTGCGGTGAAAGTCCGGGATATGGAAGTGACGGAGACCTACACTGCCATGGTAAATCCAGGATTTCCGGTTCCGGAGCATGTCACAGAGCTGACCGGGATCACGACCGAAATGGCACAGCAGGGCAGGGAAATCCACACGGTATTGCCGGAATTTCTGGAATTCTGTGGACAATCCGTGATCCTTGGGCATAACATAGGCTTTGATTTTGGATTTCTTCAGCAAAACGCGGCAAACATGGGGAAAACCTTCCCGGATATGGCGATCGATACCCTTGCGATCGCACGCAAATTTCTGCCGGAACTGCCAAGCCGGAAGTTAGGTGATCTGTGTGATCATTATCAGATCCGGGAGGAGAGATGGCACCGTGCGTGCGACGATGCGGATGCGGCGAGCCGGCTGTATCAGAAACTGGCAGAAGCATTTTCTGAGGAAAACGAAACTTACTTTGAGCCGAAAAAACTTACTTATAAGGTAAGAAAAGATGCACCGGCGACGAAAATACAAAAAGTCTACTTGAATGATTTGATGAAATATCATAAAATAGAAACGAATGTTGCCCTGGATCTGCTGACGAGAAGTCAGGCTTCCAGGCTTACAGACAGAATCATATTACAGTATGGGAAAATGATAAGGGGTGATTGATATGATGCATTTTCGTGACAAAAAAACAAAACGGATTCTTTCCGGGATTCTTGTGGTACTGATCGTGATCGCGATGGTACTTCCTACGCTGGCAGCTGTTATTGGAATGTTTTAAAGTATCACACAGGTGATATGGAGGTAAATGATTATTATGAAAAAAATCGGAGTTTTAGGACTGATGGCAGCACTGGCTGTTACAGGTGCAGTTGCTTTTTTGCCGAAAGGGGTTATGGCTGCCGAAGATTCTGATCAGACGATCAGCCAGGGCGTATATATCGGAGACGTGGATGTCTCCGGGATGACGCAGGAAGAAGCGAAAAAAGCAGTGGAAGATGGTATGAGCGAAGCGAAAGCGGCGAACATTACCTTAAAAGTAGATGATCAGGAGACCGTGGTAAGTGCGGGAGATCTCGGACTTTCCTGGGCAAATGAAGAGGTTGTGCAGGAGGCGGCGGAGCTTGGCAAATCCGGCAACATCATCAAACGTTACAAAGACAAAAAGGATCTGGAGAATGAATCCAGAAAATATGACATAGATTATTCTGTAGACAGAAGCAGCATCCAGAAAGTTCTGGAGGAAAAAGAAGATGTCTTCAACCGGGAACCGACCGATGCACAGCTTTCTACGGAAAATGGTGCTTTTGAAGTCGTTCAGGGCGAGAATGGAATTGAGCTGAATGTGGAGAAATCGGTCAAAAAGATTTTGAAATCTCTCAAAACTGACTGGGACGGCAAAAATACTACGATCGAGCTGGCGGCCGATATCAAAGAGCCGGAGTGTACAACGGAGGATCTGGCGAGCATCACTGATGTACTCGGAACAGCCACTACATACTACGGATCGACCACAGGCAGAAACAAAAATGTAGAGACAGGTGCAGAGAAGTTAAACGGACATATCCTGATGCCGGGAGAAGAGTTCTCCGTAACGGATGCAGTCGTTCCGTTTACTGAAGAGAACGGCTACGAGCTGGCACCTTCCTATGAGAGCGGAAAAGTCGTAGACAGTTACGGCGGCGGTATCTGCCAGGTTTCCACAACACTTTACAATGCAGTTTTAAATGCAGAACTGGAAGTGCTGGAACGCCACAATCATACCATGATCGTTACTTATGTGGATCCTTCCAAAGATGCGGCGATCGCAGAGGGGCTGATGGATCTTCGTTTTGCGAATAATACGGACTATCCGATTTATATTTCCGGCTATGCTTACGGCGGTGAGCTGACGTTCACGATCTATGGCCATGAGACAAGAGATCCAAATCGTACGGTAGAATACGTCAGCGAGACAACCGGAACAACGACTGCGGATGGTGTAGCACTCTATGCCACGGATCAGCCGGTCGGCTACTTAAGCCAGACACAGGGAGCACTGCAGGGGCTTACTGCGGTTCTGTGGAAATATGTTACCGAAAATGGTGAGACGACAAAAGAACAGGTGAACTCCAGTACGTATCAGGCAACGCCGGTCTGCTATGATGTCGGAGTAAATACGGATAACCCGACTGTGGCAGCGGCGATACAGTCTGCGATCGCAAACAATGACCTGGATCAGGTTCAGGCGATCATAAACGGAAATTACGGACAGACAAGTACAGCGACAGCGAATCAGGCACAGAGTGAGTCACAGGCACAGGATCAGACACAGAGTGAATCACAGGCACAGGATCAGCAGCAGAGCGAATCACAGGCACAGAGCGATTCCGCAGCAGACAATACGCAGGGTGGAGATGGAAGTTCCACACCGGATGTGGCACTGCCGGATGACCCGACAAACGGAGCTGTTATTGAGTAAAAAATTGATAGAAGGATATAAACTATGGATCTTGTTTTGACAAAATGGATAGCATTAAAAGGCACTTCCGTCCTTGCTTCGTGCAGGGCAGAAGAGCTGTCCAGCCGTTTTCCGTCCGTGATGATACGTGATGCGGCAGGTTTTACCTGCTATCTGTCCACAGAGCGAGAGTACCAGATCTCAGGAGGATATGGTGCTGCCGCCATTTACCCGCTTGGAAAAGGCGGGGTATTAGGCGGGCTCTGGAATATGCTGGAGCAGATAAATGCAGGTATGGAAATTGATCTTCGGAAAATATCGATCCGCCAGGAGACTGTGGAGATTTGCGAGTTTTTTGACCTGAATCCCTACTATACCGATTCCACCGGGGCACTTCTTGTGGCAGTGGAAGACGGATTCGGGCTGGTTTCCGTGCTGGAACGTGAAGGGATTCACGCAGCCGTGATCGGAAGAACGAACGATGGCAATGACCGTATCATTTATAATCAGGGAAAAAAGAGATACCTGGACCGTCCTCAGAAGGAGGAACTGGAAAAGGTGTTCGATTAGAAGGAGGCTTAAAAATGAGAGAACAGATATTGACATTTTTAGAAAAGAACAGCCGTATTGATCCGAAAGAACTGGCTGTTTTACTTGGCAGCGATGAAGTAACGATCATGAATGAGATCGCAAAGATGGAAGAGGAAAAGGTTATCTGCGGTTATCACACACTGATTGACTGGGAAAAGGTTTCCGATGAGAAAGTAACCGCTCTGATCGAAGTGCGTGTCACTCCGATGCGTGGACAGGGATTTGATTCCATCGCAGAGCGTATTTATAATTATCCGGAGGTAAGAAGCGTATATCTGATCTCCGGTGCCTATGATCTGATGGTCATTCTGGAAGGAAAGACTCTGAAACAGGTATCAGGATTTGTTTCTGACAAGCTTTCCACACTGGATTCTGTTTTAAGTACAGCTACTCATTTCATCCTGAAAAAATATAAAGATCACGGAACGATTTTTACAAAGAAAAGCAAAGATGAAAGGATGCTGGTGACACCATGAAAAATGTAATTTCCGATAAAGTTCTGGGGCTTCAGCCTTCCGGAATCAGAAAATTTTTTGATATTGTAAGCGAGATGGACGATGTCATTTCGCTTGGTGTGGGAGAACCGGATTTTGATACGCCGTGGCATATCCGTGATGAGGGTATCTACAGTCTGGAGAGAGGACGTACTTTCTACACATCCAATGCAGGTTTAAAAGAGCTGCGAGAGGAGATCTGCAGATATTTAAGCCGCAGATGCAAAGTTGACTATACGATCGACGAGACGCTGATCACCGTAGGCGGAAGTGAGGCGATCGACCTTGCGATGCGTGTACTGTTAAATCCGGGCGATGAAGTGCTGATTCCGCAGCCAAGTTTTGTATCTTATCTGCCGTGTGCTGTTTTAGCGGACGGTGTTCCGGTTGTCATCAACCTGAAAGCAGAGAATGAGTTCCGTTTAACGGCACAGGAGCTGGAGGATGCGATCACCGATAAGACAAAACTTCTGGTACTGCCGTTCCCGAACAATCCGACCGGTGCGGTTATGACAAGAGAAGATCTCGAAGCGATCGCAGAAGTGATCATCCGCCACGATATTTACGTGCTTTCTGATGAGATTTATTCTGAGCTGACCTACGCAGGAGATCATGTATCGATCGCAAGTCTGCCGGGCATGAAAGAACGCACGATCACCATGAACGGATTTTCTAAGGCTTACGCAATGACAGGATGGAGACTTGGCTATGCGTGCGGACCAAGGGAGATCATCAAGCAGATGACAAAGGTACATCAGTTTGCGATCATGTGTGCTCCGACCAACAGCCAGTATGCAGCCGTAGAAGCACTGAGAAACGGCGATGATGATGTGATCAAAATGCGTGAATCCTACAATGGCAGAAGACGTTATCTGCTGCATGCATTTGCAGAGATGGGACTGCCGTGCTTTGAGCCGCTTGGAGCTTTCTATGCATTCCCATGCATCAAAGAGTTTGGCATGACTTCCGATGAGTTTGCATCCAGACTGCTGAAAGAGGAGAAGGTCGCTGTCGTTCCGGGAAGTGCATTTGGTGAGTGTGGCGAAGGGTACCTGCGAATTTCCTATGCTTATTCACTGGAAGATCTTAAGAAAGCACTGGACCGCATGGCAGATTTCGTGAAGAGACTGAAAGAAGAGGGCAGCAGATAATGGCAAAGCTGAATATCGTGCTCTTTGAGCCGGAGATTCCGGCAAACACCGGAAATATAGGCAGAACCTGTGTGGCAACCGGGACAAGACTGCATCTGATCGAGCCGCTTGGCTTCCGCTTAAACGAAAAGGCATTAAAGAGAGCCGGGATGGATTACTGGAAAGATCTCGATGTGACTACTTACATTGATTATGCGGACTTTCTGGAGAAGAATCCGGGAGCCAAGATCTATATGGCGACGACCAAGGCAAAAAAAACCTACACGGAAGTGGCCTATGAGCCGGATTGTTACATTATGTTCGGAAAAGAAAGTGCCGGGATCCCGGAAGAAATTCTGGTAGAGAATCAGGAGACGGCGATCCGTATCCCGATGATCAATGATATCCGCTCCCTGAATCTTGGCAATTCTGTGGCGATCGTGCTTTATGAGGCACTTCGCCAGAACCACTTCGATCATATGCAGCTGGAAGGCGACCTGCACCGGCTGCACTGGAAGGGATAGCTGCGGAGGTTTTCTTAATCTGCAAACGAAATGCATTGAAAAACATAGTGCGTAAAATAATACAGCCATGATGAATTCGAAAACAAATCGCTCTGACGGTAGCGAGGCTTCCGTCGTGAGATTGTTTTCGAATCATCATGGCGTACTATTTTTTACAAAACTATTTTTGCAACGTTCATTTGCACATTTACAAAATTCCCGTCACTTTTTGTTTTTGCTGCATGGCAGTGTAAACGTAAACTCGGTTCCTACGCCCTGCGTGCTGACAACGTTGATATTTTCACCGTGGGCCTGGATGATTTCTTTGACGATCGAAAGGCCAAGTCCGGTGCCTTTTTTATCTTTTCCTCTGGATGGATCGCTCTTATAGAAACGCTCCCAGATTTTATTTAAGCTGTCCTTTGCGATGCCTTCGCCGGTATCTTTTACGGATACAAAGACTTTTCCGTGTTTTTCCAGAGAAGAGATGTAGATCAGAGAATCCGGATGACTGAATTTTACGGCGTTGTCGATCAGATTATAGAGAACCTGCTGGATCTTTCCGACATCGGCATTGACGTACAGTGACTCTTCTTCGAACGTAAGATGGAAAGAAATGTGTTTGTCCCAGCACAGGCTGCGGAAGGTTTCCACAGTCTGGCGGATGATCGCATTGATGTCGAAATCTGCAAGTTCCAGGTACGTTCCCTTATCATCGAAGTTGTTGAGAGTCAGCAGTCCTTTTGTGAGCTTGGTCAGACGGTTTGTTTCTGAGAGAACGACATTGAGGTATCGCTCCTGCATTTCCGGTGGGATCGTGCCGTCCAGCATGGCTTCTACGTACCCTTTGATGGAAGTAAGCGGAGAACGGAAATCATGCGAAATGTTGGAAATAAATTTTCGCTGGCTTTCGCCGGAGTTGTTCAGCTCGCCTGCCATATAATTCATAGAAGCGGCAAGGTAACCGATTTCATCGTTGGATTCGACCGGGATCTTGTAGTTCAGGTTGCCGGCGGCATATTCATCTGCTCCGTGTATGATGCGGCGGATCGGAAAATATACTACAAATGTAAATGTAATCAATACGATCAGAGAAAGAGCCAGGATCATAGCCAGTGTGATGTAGGAACAGTTGAGAATGGAATTTTTCTCCGTTTCCAGTTTGTTCTTTTCATAATGGACTGCAATGTAGCCTTTCGTGATGTAGTTGGATGTGATCGGTGCGACCACACTGAGCATATCTTCATCAAAATAGTCAAAAAAGCGACCGGTTTGATAATAATTGCCGGACAGGGATGCCGGATCAAAAGAATCCAGCTGCGTGATCTTTGACTGATCATAGCCGACAGCCGTATCGATCAGGATCTTGCCATTACTGTCCATCAGCCAGAGCCGCATGGACTGGTAAGAGGCGACGGCCAGCAGGTTCGTGTAGGTGTCCTGCAAAGAAGCCCGCTCGGTGTAATTCTGTGCGAGCCTTCCGGCAGCGATCACATTTGCTTCGCGGTACATGCCTTCTGTCCTGTTTTTGATCAGATGCTTTTCCACAAGCGAAGAAGTGATACCAGCTACGGATACAAAACTCAGTACGGCGAAACAGATCCATGCCAGAATGAGTTTTTGGTAAAGTCTGCGTTTCATATATTTTTAACCTCAAATTTATAGCCGATACCCCATACGGTGGTCAGTGCCCAGGAATCATTTCCTTTGATCTTTTCCCGGAGACGTTTGATATGTACGTCAACCGTACGGGTATCGCCGATGTATTCATAGCCCCAGATGTGATCCAGCAGCTGTTCTCTTGTGAAAACCTGGTTTGGTGAAGAAGCCAGGAAATAGAGCAGTTCCAGTTCTTTTGGCGGCATGTCAACGGTAGATCCTTTATAGATAACAGAATAGTTGGTCTGATTTACGATCAGATCCGGGTATTCCACGATCTTGCCGGAATTCTGTGAACTGGAAGATTTCTCTGGCTGGAAACGGCGGAGAACCGCTTTGACTCTGGCAACCAGCTCTTTGGAATCAAACGGTTTGATCATGTAATCATCTGCACCAAGTTCCAGACCGAGTACCTTGTCAAACACCTCACCCTTTGCAGACAGAATGATGATCGGCACGGAAGAACGCTGACGCAGTTCGCGGCATACCTGATAGCCGTCCATGCCCGGAAGCATCAGATCCAGCAGAACCAAATTCGGTCCGTAAGTATCAAATTCACGCATGGCACTTTCGCCGTCGTGAACAATTCGCGTGTTAAAACACTCTTTGGTGAGATACAAAGAGATCAGCTCTGCAATGTTCTCATCATCATCAACAATCATAATCTTTTGTCTGTTTACCATAATATATACTCCTCATGTTTTTAAATAATATTTAATAATGCTAAGGTCAAAAGCCTGAAACCACGATGTGCTTGCACAGGAGTGGTTTTATGGCTTAATGACCTGCACCGATATGAGCATAAAAGTGGAGCGTAAGCTTCACGATATGCGAATGTCGGATAGAATTGTGAGAGTACGAAGTACGGAACAATTCTTAAGGCATTATTGATTTTAACAGTTTTATTTGAACTCCACGATCGTAACTCCGGCATCACCCTCGCCGAATTCGCCAAGGCGATAGCTCTTGACATGCTTCTGGCGGCGGAGATAATTGTGAACACCTTTTCGAAGTGCACCGGTACCTTTTCCGTGTACGATACGGACGGAAGGAAGGTGGGCAATGTAAGCATCGTCAAGATATTTATCCAGCTCCATGATCGCCTCGTCAACGGTCTTTCCAAGCAGATTGATCTCTGTGCTGACAGATGCCGATTTGGACATTTTGATCTTGCCGGAACCGGTCTTGCTGAAATTGCCTCCGGTGATCACGGTATCATCCAGTTTTTCCAGATCCCGGATGTTTACCTGAGAACGCAGGATTCCCATCTGAACAAACAGGTTGCCTTTTGCATCCGGCAGCGTGCTGACCGTACCTTTGAGGTTCAGGCTCAGTACCTTTATGCTGTCGCCGATGCGCAGATCTTTGGCGGTAAGCTGTTTATGCGATTTTTTCGGAGCTGCATTCTTCGCAGAAAGCTTTTTGTCAACTGTGGACATTTTCTCACGTAGTTTGCCGCGTTCCTTTTCCATGTCTTTGGCAGACACGCCGGCAGCCTTTCCATATTTCTGGAAATTGCGGATCGTAGTATCGGCATAATCTTTGGCTTCCTGCAAAATGTTGCGTGCCTGCTCATTTGCTTCACGGAGAATCTTGTCGCGGCTTAAGTCCAGTTTTTCCTGTTTGGATTCAAGACGCTGCTTTAATTCGCGGATCTCTTCTTTATAGGAATTGATCTGGTCACGTTCCTGTTCTATTGTAACACGTTTTTGCTCCAGATCAGCAAGTAAATCTTCAAAATCTTCATCCTGTTTGGTCAAATGTGTTTTTGCTTCCTCGATAATGTCCTGTGACAGACCAAGTTTCTGAGAAATCGCAAAAGCATTACTTTTACCCGGAACACCGATCAGCAGCCGGTAAGTCGGACGCAGAGTTTCCACATCAAACTCGCAGCAGCCGTTTTCCACGCCCGGTGTGGAAAGTGCAAACACCTTTAATTCGCTGTAGTGCGTGGTTGCCATAACGCGGGAACCGCGGCGATGCAGGTTGGAAAGGATCGCGATCGCAAGGGCTGCACCTTCGGTCGGATCGGTTCCGGCACCAAGCTCATCGAACAACACGAGCGAACGGTCATCCGCTTCTTTTAAGATCGATACCGTATTTGTCATATGGGCGGAAAAAGTACTGAGACTCTGCTCAATGCTCTGCTCATCGCCGATATCCGCAAAAACTTCGTGAAATACGGAAAGCTCTGAGTGGTCAAATGCCGGGATATGCAGTCCGGCCTGTCCCATCAGGGTAAAAAGTCCGACTGTTTTCAGGGAAACGGTTTTACCGCCGGTATTCGGACCGGTGATGATCAGCAGTTCAAAATCCTTACCGAGCTGAATGTCGATCGGAACGACTTTCTTTTTATCGAGAAGCGGATGTCTTCCTTTTTTGATGAGGATACGGCCTTCCTCGTTGAAATCCGGCTGTGTGCCGTTCATTGAGCGGGAGAGCTGTGCTCTGGCAAAAATAAAATCCAGTTTTGTCAGAAGATCCAGGTCATCACGCAGAGCTTCGGTTTCTTCACCACATCTGGCACTTAAGGTGGCAAGGATCATCTCGATTTCTTTTTCTTCTTTTAATTCCAGTTCACGCAGGTCATTGTTCAGTTTGATGACAGCCATCGGCTCCACAAACAGGGTAGAACCGGTGGAGGACTGATCATGGATCATGCCCGGAATCTGTCCGCGGTGCTCTGCTTTGACCGGGATACAGTAGCGTCCGTTTCGCATGGTGACAACCGCATCCTGCAAGTAGGTGCGGGCGGAGCCATTTACCATCGTCTGGAGCTGAGCGTGGACCTTGTCGTTGATCTGACGCATGGAGCGGCGGATCTTGAACAGTGCAGGACTGGCATCGTCATTTAATTCCTCCTCCGAGGCGATACATCTGCGGATCTCGGAAGAAACCGGTGTCAGAGGCTGCAGTGCCTGAAACATAGCTTCCAGAGAATCCTCAAAATCAGGATCACGGTCATTTCTGGAATAAGCCTTTACCTTGCTGCAGACATCAAGAAGACTGCAGATCGAAAGCAGTTCATTGATACCGATGATCGCACCGATCTCCAGACGCTTGATGGAGCCGCGGATGTCGCGGACGCCGCGGAACGATACCGCACCTTTCTGATAAATACGGGAAAGGGCATCGCTTGTCTCCTTCTGGAGAGCCTGAATCTCGTACAGATCCGTGGATGGCTGCAGATTGCGGCACATCTCTTTTGCAAGTGCCGAACCGGCAAATTCTGTGAGTTTGTCAATGATTTTATTATATTCTAAAGTTTTTAAAGCCTTTGGGTTCATATAGCATACCTCTTGTAGTGATGTGTAACAAAAGATGCCATACGAATTGTTCCGTACTTCGTACTCCCACAATTCT
>NZ_JBKVNQ010000017.1:0-44142 GCF_046967715.1 Hominisplanchenecus sp. | reverse complement strand
TTGTTGACTACCAGACAGTCTCCCGGGTTCAGATATTCAATGATATCACGAAAACGCGATGCTGCGTCTTTCCGCTTTCTCTGTCAAGTACCAGCAGTCTGGAAGAGGAACGGTCTTCCAGTGGATCCTGTGCGATCAGTTCCTGCGGCAGATCAAAATAAAAATCCGATGTTTTCATATATATACTCCTTAATAATAAATATGATTTTCTTCAACTAAAACCGGCTTCTCGCCTCTGTTACAGGTTACAATCGACACGGCACAGTTTTTTGATACGCCGCCATGCCAGTAATCTTCCCGGTTGCTTTCTCTTATGCTGTTGAGCAGTCCGCGAAGTGCACAGCCATGCGTCGACACGAGGATCGTCTTATCTTGAAGTTCTTTTCGACTGCAGATATCTTCCATAAAATCCCGGGTACGCTTTTCCACATCATCCAGACTTTCCCCGCCCGGTGCTGCCACATAATCCTGCGGGGCATGGAAGAAGTTTTCAATCCACTGCTGCGGCACCTGCCGGTTTTCTTCTGCATAACAGCAGCCCTCATAGATTCCAAAGCTGATCTCGATCAGACGCTCATCCTCTATGATCGGGACCTCTCTTCCGGCAAGGATACACTGTGCCGTGTGTTTTGCACGGATCAGTGGACTGGTAAAAGCCATGTCAAACGTTACATCACGAAGTGCCTTTCCGGTCAACTCTGCCAGATAGATCCCATTTTCATTTAAATCAACGTCAGAACGCCCCTGGAGGCACTTACGTGCATTCCAGGGGGTCTGACCATGACGTATGATATACATTTTCATGTGTTATTCTCCAGATTACTGACGAAGTTCGATACCCATGCTTTCCAGTCCATTGAGGATCTTCTTCATCACCGTAGTGATCTCTGCTTCTTCCATGGTCTTGTCTTTTGCACGGAATACCACAGAATAAGCCATAGATTTATAGCCTTCTTTGATCTGAGTTCCTTCATAAATATCAAACAGTTTGAAGCTTTCCAGATGTTTGCCTCCACGCTGAACGATCATCTCTTCGATTTCACCGGCAAGTACATGTTTCGGAACCACCATACTGAGGTCACGTGTCACAGCCGGGAATTTCGGAATACCTTCGTATTTGCGGTCGAAGGAAGCCCTCTCCACGATCTTCGGCATGTCCAGAACGGCAACATATGCCTTTTCACCGATTCCGTAATTATCCAGAACCTGTGGATGAACTTCGCCCAGGAATCCAATCACTTCTCCGTCGTAGAGGATGTTTGCCTGTCTGCCCGGATGTAAAGATGGCTGTCCTGCGTTCGGATCGTACTGCGGAATCTTATGCATGCCTGCTTTTTCCAGGAACTCTTCTACGACACCTTTCATGACAAAGAAATCTCCGCTGCCGTACATACCAAGCGTGAACTGCATACGCTCATCCGGAAGCTCGGTAAGCGGCAGTGCTTTCGGCAGATAAATGTTTGCCAGTTCATAGAGACGAACGTCTTTGTTTCTGTGGCTGTAGTTATAGCCAAGAGAAGAGAGCATACCATTTAAGGAAGTCGTTCTCATGATGCTGAAATCATCGCCGAGCGGGTTGGAGATCCTGATGGCCTGACGCAGTACAGAATCTTCGGGGATCAGCAGTTTGTCGAATACCTTCGGGCTTTCGAAGGAATAATTCATGCCCTGGGAGAATCCGCAGAATTCTGCGATATCTTTTGCAACATTTTCTACTCTGTGATGGAACTGAAGTTTACCTGTAGTAGCTTCTCCTTTTGGCAGCGTCGTCGGGATATTATCATATCCATAGAAACGTGCCACTTCTTCTGCGATATCTGCGGTGCGGAAAATGTCATGACGGAAGGTCGGTGCAATGATCTCATTGCTCTCTTCGTCATAGGCAAGTTCTACATTTGCAAGATAATCCAACATCTGTTCGCTGGACAGATTGGTTCCAAGCAGTGCATTGATGCGTTCTGGCTCAAATTTCACGCGAACCGGCTCTTTGCGTTTGGAGTATACATCTGCCATGCCACCGACTACTTCACCGGCACCCAGTTCTTCGATCAGCTGGCATGCACGATTGATCGCTGCCTGTGCATTGTTCGGATCCAGACCTTTTTCGAACTTGCCGGAAGCATCGGTTCTAAGACCGATTTTCTTTGCAGAAAGGCGGATGTTGGTGCCATCAAAACATGCAGCCTCAAACATCATCGTCTTTACATTGTCAGTGATCATAGAATTCTCACCGCCCATGATGCCGGCAATGCCAACAGCTTTCTCACCGTCACAGATCATCAGAACAGAATCATCCATCGTACGTTCCTGACCGTCCAGTGTGGTAAATTTTTCGCCGTTTTCGGCTCTGCGGACCACGATCTTATGACCTGCAAGGGTGTCATAATCATAGGCATGCATCGGCTGGCCGTATTCTTCCATTACATAGTTTGTGATATCGACAATGTTGTTGATCGGACGGATTCCGTTTGATGCCAGTCTTCTCTGCATCCATTTCGGTGACGGAGCGATCTTGATATTTTTTACGACACGTGCACAGTATCTCGGGCAGAGATCCTTGTCTGCCACTTCAACGGTCACATAATCGTTTGCATTTTCATCATTTCCGGTCTCTTTTACAACAGGAGGCACAAATTTTTTTCCGAAAGTTGCTGCCACTTCTCTTGCAATACCGATCACGCTGTAGCAGTCTACACGGTTGGATGTGATCTCGTATTCAAATACAACGTCATCCAGTCCCAGTGCTTTGATGGCACTTTCGCCTACCACTGCATCTTCCGGGAAGATATAAATGCCGTATTCCGGTGCTTCCGGATACATATCTCTGGTAGAACCAAGTTCTTCAATGGAGCACATCATACCATCTGACTCAATGCCGCGAAGTTTTCCTTTTTTGATCTTGATACCGCCCGGTGTTTTTTTGCCGTCATGTCCGCCTGCAACGCGTCCGCCGTCTAAAACAACCGGAACCTTGTCTCCTTCTTTTACATTCGGAGCACCGGTTACGATCTGGATCGTCTTCTCGCCGATATCGACCTGACAGATGATCAGTTTGTCTGCATCCGGATGTTTTTCAATTTTATCGATCTGACCGATGACGATCTTGTCCAGATCTGCATCCAGTCGCTCAAATCCTTCTACTTTTGTTCCGGATAATGTCATGGCATCTGTGTACTGCTGTGCCGTAACATCCAGCTCTGGAACATATGCTTTAATCCAAGATAATGATGTATTCATGGTTATATTTCCTTTCCTGTACTTTCCGTTGATTTTCTGTTTCGCATCCGCATTTTTAGAACTGCTTCAGGAAGCGGATATCGTTCTTATATAATTCACGCATATCATCGATTTCATATTTCAGAAGTGCAATACGCTCCAGACCTACACCAAAAGCAAATCCGGTATATTCTTCCGGATCAATACCGCACATCTCAAATACATGCGGATGAACCATACCGCAGCCAAGGATTTCGATCCAGCCGGAACCTTTACAGAAACGGCAGGAATGACCTTCAATCTCACCGCTGCCGCCGCATTTGAAGCAGCTTACGTCAACTTCCGCACTCGGCTCTGTGAATGGGAAATGATGCGGACGGAATTTCGTCTTTGTCTCCGGTCCGAACAGCTGTTTTGCGAACTCTTCCAGAGTACCTTTCAGGTCTGCAAATGTAATATTTTTATCTACAACCAGACCTTCGATCTGATGGAAGGACGGGGAATGGGTTGCATCCACTTCGTCAGAACGGAATACTCGTCCCGGTGCGATCATACGGATCGGCAGTTTGCCCTGTTCCATAATGCGGGCCTGTACCGGAGAAGTCTGGGTACGAAGCACGATATCTTTATTGATATAGAATGTATCCTGCTCATCTTTTGCCGGATGGTTTGCCGGAATGTTCAGTTTTTCGAAGTTGTACAGATCATACTCGATCTCCGGTCCTTCTACGACTTCATATCCCATACCGACAAAGATACGCTCTACCTCTTCCAGAGCGATTGTATTCGGATGACGATGGCCAACGTTGATCTTCTTTGCCGGAAGTGTCACATCAATGACTTCCTGTTTCATCTTTTCTTCGCGTGCTTTTTCTTCCAGTTTTTTCTTTGTCTCTTCTAAAAACTCCTCAATCGCTTCTCTCGTTTCATTAACCATCTGGCCAACGAACGGACGCTCTTTTGGATCTACATTTTTCATTCCTTTTAATACAGCAGTCAGTTCACCCTTCTTTCCAAGAAAAGAAACCCTTACCTCATTCAGTTTATCAAGT
This sequence comes from Hominisplanchenecus sp., assembly GCF_046967715.1. Lineage (NCBI taxonomy): Bacteria > Bacillati > Bacillota > Clostridia > Lachnospirales > Lachnospiraceae > Hominisplanchenecus > Hominisplanchenecus sp. The sequence continues at coordinate 39,874 of NZ_JBKVNQ010000017.1, read as the reverse complement.
CTGTTTGACTCGCGTATCTGTTTCAGTGCTTCCTCCCGGATTGCCTGCAGTTTGTCTTTCATGTCTCATTCTCCTTGTAAATTAAAATAAAAAAGCTCCATCCCAAAATAGGGACGAAGCGATCTTTCCGTGGTACCACCCTGATTTCTGTCATCTGACAGACACTCAATGTTGTTTAACGCACAAGTACGTCGCTCCCTACTGTCTTCAGGAACGCAGCTCCAGTGTGAAATTCATCTCTCTGTCTGTACCGTGGAAGATTTTCAGCCGATGATCCTCCCTCTCTGTCGGGAAACAGGAAACTACTTTGCACTTTCAAAGCCTTTCGCATTTCAATCAAAATCATTATAACATCAATTTTTAAAATTACAACCCTTTTTCGATCGCATCTTTTGAAAACTTTTCCGGCTGCTCCAGATAGCAGTTGATTTCTGCCCCCATAAACAGCAGCCACATACAGAAATACAGCCACAGCATGACCATCACGACCGTTGTCAGACTTCCATAGATTGCCGACATCCCTTTGGAATATTCGATATAGACCGAAAAGCCATAGGAAAACACCGACCAGGCAAAAGAAGTGGCCACTGCTCCCGGAAGCTGAGAAAAGAAATCCTGTCTCTTATACGGAAGCCACGCATACATCGCACAGAAGATCATGCACAGCAAAAGGATCGTTCCAATCGTCCGGGCACTGATGATCAGCCAGGATACGGCTCGCAGCCACGGCAGATAATGCAGAAGATAATCATGCAGCAGATTGCCGAACACAAACAGCCCCATCGCCAGAATCAGCGATATCAGCAGCAAAATAATATAAAGAGCTGCCCGGAATCTTGCCAGAAAATAATTTTTCCGGATCTTTGTGTCATAAATCTTATTCAGTCCTTTGGATACAGACATCATGGCCTTGCTGCACGCCCAGACTGCTGTGATCACCGTTCCAGAGAGCAATGCGGTGGATTTTGTATACACAGATCCGACTAACGTTTCCAGGTACGCATGGAAACCTTCCGGAAAGATCACCTTCAACAAGGTCATAACGTCTTCTTTTGTCATCGGCGTGTACTGGAGCAAAATAAGCAGCAACATCACAAAAGGAATAAATCCCATAATGATAAAAAAAGCAGACTGTGCCGAATAGGCATCCACTCTGTCCTCTGAACTTTTATCCATAAATCTCAGCAGCCAGCGAACCAGCTGTATCACGTATCGCATATGATCTCCACTCCGTCTCCATAGTAATACTTCAAAATTTCCTGACAGCTCCATCCCTCTTCCGCCAGGTGTTTTGCACCATTCTGACTCATGCCGTCCCCGTGCCCATATCCCCCTCCATTCAGCAGAAAACCGGACAGCACGCCACCCTGATACTGTGGGGTAATATAAAAGAACGCACTCGGAAGAAGTCCAAGACTTGGGGCCGTGCTTCCATCCTGTAAGATCACAGCCTGATCACCGGGCCGCAGAAACTGGCGGATCGCATACTCTCCTTCGATTGCTACCGTCCCAAGTGTCCCTGTGACCTGCAGCACTTCTGCCCTTCCATTTTCAAGTCGCTTCAAAACGTTTAAGCTTAAAATCTGCCCGATCTGTCCCGGATAAAACGTTTCGGCAGCGGCATTTAGTTCCTCTGTCGAAAAAAGTATATTCCAGCGATACCAGGATTCTTCACGCTCCGCATCGGATGCTCTGCTGCCGGACATCGCTGCACAGAAAACGGCCTCGTTGGAAGCTTCCTCCTCCATGCGAAGTCCGCAGGACGTTGAATAATACAGCGTATTTTCAATCTGCCCGTCTTCTTTTATCACCATCCCGGCAGTCTGCTGCACTGCCTGCACGGCAGCATCCGTCTTTCCAATATTATTATACACCTGATAAGAAACGCTGTCATCCAGATCTGCACCAAATTCCTCGCAGCGACTGTTCTCCATCTGAAGCATTGCATAACATCTGGCACAGACTGCCTGGGCTTTTAACGCTTCGATCGGATAGGAAGAGGGCATTTCACTTGGAACCACATAGCACAGATAAGTTTCCAGCGGAAGCGTATTGATCAGGATCAGACCTTCCTCTCTTTTCTCCACATGAAGACTCCCTTCGTAAGAGGGACACTCTGCGGCACGTTTCAGATACGGAAGCTGAAATACACCGTCTTCTTCCATTGTAAAGACCAGATCGCCCTGCAAAAATTCATTGCTTTGCATCGTGAGCTCAACCTGCTCACCGGCCTGGCAGTGCCGTTCTGTGCCTTGTCCGCTCACCCGAAACGGCACATCTGCCGTAATCGTGATCCGGTCATGGTATTCACTCGCATAATTGTCACTGCACAGCAGGACACGGATGTCCGGATTTGCATCTGATGCCATTCTTTCATCCTTTTCTGCAGTTTCTGTCTCCGCTCCCGCTTTGTTTTCCGCCATTGTTTTGCTTTCTTTTCCGCTCTGCCCTGTGCTGCGGTTTCCGCCTTTTTCCCGGTTTTCTCTCAGCACCTGTTCCTGAAGCTGACTCTGTTCTGCCAGAAAACTCCGACTGCTGCTTGTCAAAACAATCCCATAACGATCATACAAGGACAGGAGCATTGCAGCCAATGATGCACATCCAAGTAAGAAAAACTGTCTTTTTGCAATCCTTTTCACCTGCGGACACTCCTTTTACTTTTCAGAACCATTACCTGTTTTTTAAATATATTCCTGTCCTTGTATAAAATACCTGATTTTTTATTTTACTGCTGAAAAATAGTAAATGGTTGTCGTTTCGTATTTTGCACCGGCACGCAGTACGGTAGACGGAAACGTCTCGTGATGTGTTGCATCCGGGAATCCTTGTGTCTCAAGGCAGAGACCGGAGCGTTTCTGATAAACGACACCTTCTTTTCCCTTTGGAATACTCTCAACAAAATTACCTGCATAGAACTGAACGCCAACTGCATCAGAAAAGACTTCCATACGTCTTCCGCTTTCCGGTTCGGATACTTCTGCAATCTTACGGATTGTTCCGTTGCTGTTGTTCAGCACGTAGTTGTGATCGTATCCGCCGGCGATCTTCAGCTGCTCATAATCTGCCTCAATATCTGCTCCGATGCTTTTTGCAGCACGAAAATCCATCGGTGTTCCCTCTACCGGAAGGATCTCTCCAGTTGGGATCATGCCCTGTCCTACCGGTGTGAACGCATCTGCATCCAGCCATAAAATGTGATCTTCGATCTTTCCTGCTGCATGTCCTGCCAGATTGTAATATCCGTGATTAGTCATATTGGCAATCGTATCTTTATCAGAAGTTCCTTCGTAGTGAATCTTCACTTCGTTTTCCATGGTCAGTGTATAAGTAACGGTGATATCAAACGTACCCGGCAGTCCCTGTTCACCGTCTGCACCGACATGATGGAAACTTACACTGTTGCCATCCTCGTCTACGGACGCATCCCAGATGATATTGCTGTAACCTTCACTTCCGCTGTGAAGATTGTTTTCGCCTTCGTTTTTTTCCATCTGATACACGTGTCCGTCAATCACGACCTGTGCATCTTTTGTCCGGTTTCCGTTTCTTCCGATGATTGCACCAAAATAACAGGTTCCCTGCTCATAATCCTGCACATCATCATATCCAAGCAGTACATCTTTGCTTCTGCCCTTTGCATCCGGAGCAAGGATTGACACCATGGTTGCACCATAATCGGTCACTTCCAGTGCCATACCTTTTCCATTTACCAGTGTATAGATATGTGCAATCTTACCTTTTGAAGTTTTTCCAAATTCGCTTACTTTAATACCCATTGCTCCAAAATCCTCCTGTGAAAATTTATCGTTTTCAGTATAACATTACCCGTTTTAAATTGCAATGCACGATAGATGTCTCCATTATAATAGGGAGTTATATTTTTTGTCAATTTTATAATTATGATGTGGGTGTCAAAAGTCCCCAACTATGATGCCTACGGATTGTTCTCAGGAATTTCTCGTATAATCAAAATATCTGGAATATGCCACAATTCCACAGATAGCATAAAAAATCATTGCCAAAACGAATCCCTCAACGCTGCGTACAAATAATACCAGTATCAAGATCAGAAGAAACGTCGGCAGTTCCATCCGATGCAGCCATTTAAACATGTGATAACGCTTCGGTGACATTTCATGTTCTGCTGTTTTTGCATTTGTTGTCTCACATTCTATCATCGCACCAAAACGTGAAAAATGTCGATATGCACTGTATGGGATTCCATCTAACATAAATTCCGGATACATTCCTTTTTTTGTTATCACAATCTTCATTCCTTTTTCAGAGGCATACTGTAATAATGCTTCCTCAAATTCTTTCGGATTCATGCACATAGTATCCGGCCTGAAAGAGAAGCGTGCCTCTGCTTCTGCTTTCGATACTTTTTTGAAATCATTCAGCAAATCCGCAAAAACGGCACCTTTCTTTTCCTTTTCATCCATTTTCTTCAAATAGTACTGTGGATCAAAATCTTCAAAATTTTCCACTTTAATTTCCATGCAGAAATCAATTACATCCGTCAGTTCTGCTCTCTGCCTTTCCAGTCTCTCTTTCTGTTTTTGTATTACATTGCCAAACATTTCCGGATGATCAATAGTATCCCTGATCTCATCAATCGGAACATCCAGCTTCCGTAAAATCTTAATCTGAAGAATCCGTTTTATATCTTCCGGCCTATATTCACGATATCCATTCTTCTCATTTCGCTTTGGCTGCAGCAGGCCCATCTTTTCGTAGTACCGGATATTTGCACGACTGATACCGGTCTGTTCTTCTGCTTCTTTGATATTGCTCATAAAACCTCTCCTCTCTTTGTACTTTGCATCAGGCAAGTACTTTATAGTGGGATTGTAAGGTATAAAGCTGCTTGAATGTCAAGCATTTTATAGAAAATTCCAGTCAAATCACAAACAAGACCTGCAATCCATATAGATTACAGGCCTTGCCATATCTTTGTCACAGAAATGCTCTGTGACAAATCTCATTTTACATTTACCATGTTGTTGATTGCAGTCAGCAGTGCATTGATGGAAGCACGGATGATATCCTGATCCACGCCGGCACCCCAGTAATGTTCTCCGTCTTTGCTGCGGATACCAACATAGGCGATCGCTTTGGAGCTGGAACTCTGTTCCAGTGCATGCTCCTGATAAGTTGTCAGATCATATTCCAGACGGAACTGATTCTTCAGTGCGTTGCTTACTGCATTCAGACGGCCATTTCCGGCTGCGATCGCAACCACGCTCTTGCCTTCACATTCTACAGTCACCTCTGCAATAATGCCATTATGCTGTTTGAAGTGTACTTCGCTGATATTGAACGGCGTTGTGATATCTTCAAATTTTTCTTTAAACAGATTGAAAATTTCCTGAGGCTGCAATTCTTTGTGCTGATGGTCTGAGCTGTCTTTTGCAGCATATCCCATTGCCTCACGCATTTTTGCCGGAAGGTTCAGTCCAAAGTTCTGCTCCAGAATATAGCCTACGCCGCCTTTTCCGGACTGGCTGTTGATACGAATCACGTCTGCCTCATATCTTCTTCCGATATCGGTCGGATCAATCGGCAGATACGGAACGGTCCAGGTCGGGCAGTCATGCTCCTCACGGTAATGCATACCTTTTGCGATTGCATCCTGATGGGAACCAGAGAATGCTGCAAATACAAGGCTTCCGCCGTACGGACTTCTCATATCAATATGCATGCCTGTATATTCTTCATATGCTGCAGAAATTGCCGGCATATCACTGAAGTCAAGCTGCGGATCCACACCCTGAGAATACATATTCAGTGCCAGCGTCACAATATCCACATTTCCGGTACGCTCGCCATTTCCGAACAGAGTGCCTTCAATACGATCAGCACCTGCCAGAAGTCCCATTTCTGCATCACTGATACCACATCCACGGTCATTATGCGGATGCAGAGAGATCAGCACATTCTCACGATATTTCATGTTTTTGCTCATATATTCAATCTGGCTTGCGTAAACGTGCGGCATTGCATTCTGTACGGTACTTGGCAGGTTGATGATGCATTTGTTATCTGCGGTCGGCTGCCATACATCCAGAACTGCGTTGCATACTTCCAGTGCATATTCCGGTTCTGTTCCGGTAAAGCTCTCCGGACTGTACTCAAATGCAAAATTTCCTTCTGTCTCATCAGCCAGCTTTTTCAGAAGTTTTGCACCGTCTACGGCAATCTTCAGGATCTCTTCTTTGGATTTTTTAAATACCTGTTCTCTCTGTGCCACAGAGGTAGAATTGTATACATGTACAATTGCTCTCGGAGCACCTTTCACTGCTTCAAAAGTCTTGCGGATAATATGCTCTCTTGCCTGTGTCAGTACCTGAATGGTCACATCATCCGGAATCAGGTTCTGATCGATCAGTGTTCTCAGGAAATTATACTCTGTCTCGGAAGCGGCCGGGAAACCGACTTCGATTTCTTTAAAACCAATCTTTACAAGCAGTTTAAAGAATTCTACCTTCTGTTCCAGACTCATCGGTACGATCAGTGCCTGGTTTCCATCACGCAGATCGACGCTGCACCAGATTGGTGCCTTATCTACATAAGTCTTTTTCACCCAGTCATTGCATTCTACTGGCGGCATAAAATACTGTCTCTGATATTTATTTACATTTTTCATCATTTTAACAGATCTCCTTTTCTTTTTGTCTTTGATTTATCCGGCAGGCATCGTTTGAAGAACATAAAAAAACCTTACGTCTCACTATAACATATCTGCTATCATAGAGACGAAAGGTAAAGTCTTCCGCGGTACCACTCTATTTTATGAATTCATTCATACTCTCACCGGATACGGATTTGCATCTTATATCCTGTCCCTGTAACGGTGGACTTCCGTCTGCTCCTACTCTCCTTTGATTTCAGGCAGCTGCTCCAAGGTCAGTTCCATTCTTTCCTTCCACTGTCTCGCATCACCCGACAGCTTTCTGTATTCTGGTCAAAATGTACTATTCCTCATCAACGCTTTTCCTATCAATGAATAAATATTACCATTTTCGACCAGACTTGTCAAGGTTTTTTCCCTTTCCTTTCAAGAATGCCTCTGCAATCCGCCGGAGGCTATATCAGATGGGAGATTGAATCCCGCCACTGATACAAGCTTGTTGCTCGCCGCCTGCAGAGGCGGGAGTCATCTCCCATCTGATATATATTTTCGATCCAGTGTAAAGCCTCTTCCACGCACTTCATTGATCTGCGTTACGGAAAGAAATGCTTTCTTATCGACTTCCTGCACCATATCGGTCACAGTATGCAGCTTTCTGGATGAGATCACACAACAGACTGCCATCTCATCTTTTTGCAGGTAGCCGGTTTCAATATGATACATTGTGGCACCAAGATCCAGTTTTTGAAGAAGCATATCGCGAATTTCCTGATAATGCCTGGATATGATCATAACCTGTACTTTTTTCTGTCCTGCCAAAGAGACATATCCGAGTACAATGGAACTTAAGATTACAATCAGGATTCCATACAGAACCTGTTCTTTTGTCGATATAACAACCTGTAACAGAAGCACTGTGAAATCGAAAAGATACATAGAAACCGCCACCGGAATCCCAAATTTTTTATTCAGGATCAACGGCGGGATATCCAGCCCTCCGGTCGATGCTCCGAACCGGATGACGATACCGACACCAAGACCGACCATAATGCCGGCATAGATAGCTGAAAGCAAAATGTCATTTGTCATCGTTGCGATCCACTGCTGTTGTGTAAAAAAAGAAAGGAACATTGGATACACAATAGTACTCACGATGGTCGTCAGTGCAAATTTTTTGCCGAGTACAAACGCCCCGACCGCAAACAAAATAATGTTATAAACAGCTACTGACACTGAGAGATCCACCCCGAATACTCTGCTCGTAACAAGTCCAAGACCAGTCGCTCCTCCGGTGATCATGCCGTGCGGCAATACAAAAGCTGCAATTCCAAATGCCAGGATCGCATTTCCAAGCAAAATACCGCACAATTCCAAAATCTGATACCCCAATTTCTTATTCATGTGCCTTCTCCTTTTCCTTAGTTTTTCCGGATAATCTGTTCTTATTCTACCCTGTCCGGCAATGCAGTGCAAGCCGCCGCATCATAGCAGTAACGCAATATCAGGATGACGCCTGGAAAAAATGTGGGACACACAAAACATGGACATCACCTGAAAACGGGAAAAAGCAGACTCCAGAACGGAATCTGCTTTTATCTTGCCAAATATAAATTGAAACCTTAAATCATTTCTCACTATAAGACGATAAACGATTAGTTGTTGATCAGTTTGTCTTCGCCATTCCAGCTGTACAGTTTTCTGATCTCTGCACCGACTTTTTCTGAAGGATGCTCGGAAGCCAGTTTTCTCATCGCTTTGAAGTGTACCTGACGTCCTGCCTGTGACATATCCAGAAGGAATTCTTTTGCGAAAGTACCATCCTGGATGTCTTTCAGAACCTGTTTCATAGCTTTCTTTGTGTCTTCTGTTACGATCTTAGGACCTGTGATATAATCGCCATACTCAGCTGTGTTGGAGATAGAATATCTCATTCCTGCAAAACCACTCTGGTAGATCAGGTCTACGATCAGTTTCATCTCATGGATACATTCGAAGTATGCATTTCTCGGATCATATCCAGCTTCACACAGTGTCTCGAATCCTGCCTGCATCAGTGCACATACACCACCGCAGAGAACTGCCTGCTCACCAAAGAGGTCTGTCTCTGTTTCTGTACGGTAAGTTGTCTCCAGCAGACCTGCTCTTGCTCCACCGATTCCAAGACCATAAGCCAGGGCTTTGTCCCATGCTTTTCCGGTGTAATCCTGCTCTACAGCAATCAGACATGGTGTTCCTTTTCCTGCCTGGTACTCGCTTCTTACAGTATGTCCAGGAGCTTTTGGAGCGATCATAGTTACATCAACATATGCCGGTGGTTTGATGCATCCGAAATGAATGTTGAAACCATGGGCGAACATCAGCATATCGCCTTCATTCAGGTTTGGCTCGATGTCTTTTTTGTACATATCTGCCTGCAGCTCATCGTTGATCAGAATCATAATGATGTCTGCCTGTTTTGCAGCTTCTGCTGCTGTATATACTTTTAATCCCTGAGCTTCTGCTTTTGCCCAGGATTTGCTGCCTTCATACAGACCAACAATAACATCACATCCGGAATCTTTCAGATTCAGTGCATGTGCATGTCCCTGGCTGCCGTAACCAATAATTGCAATCTTGTGTCCTTCCAGTGCGGAAAGGTTACAATCTTCCTGATAAAAAATTCTTGGTTCCATTTTATGTTCCTCCATTATGTATATATTTGTTAAAGGTATAATTAATGCCTCTAGCTTTCTTCTTTACAGGTAACGGACATCCTCCGCTCCTCTTGATAAACCTGTCATGCCTGTCCTTGCCAGCTCTAATATCTCGTAATCGCCAAGAAGTTTGAAAAATGCTTCAATCTTGGACTCTGTACCGGTAAGTTCAATGATCAGAGAATCAACTCCCACGTCAATAATTTTGGCACGGAAAATATTTGCAATGGACATTACATCCTGTCTATTTTCACGGCCAACTCTTACTTTTACAAGCACCAGTTCTCTTGTCACGCTTTCGCCTTCTGCCAGCTGTTTGATATCAACAACATCAACCAGCTTTGCCAGCTGCTTTGTGATCTGATCCAAAATCTGCTGATCGCCGTTTACGACAACAGTCATACGTGAGTATCTCGGATCCGCTGTCTCGCCAACGGTCAGACTGTCGATATTGTAACCACGGCGGCTGAACAGCCCTGCTACTCGACTCAGTACACCGGAGGTATTGTCAACCAATAAGGATAATACTCTTTTCTTCATTGGGATTTCCTGCTTTCTTTCAAAACTGCCTCTGTTCTCTTGAGGCTTATTGTATTTTACCAACAAATATTTACTTTGTCAATGTAAAGTGTCACTAAAATATAACGATAAATCCTTTTACTCCCATAATATTTTAGTTTTTTTCGTTTCCTGCTACATTTTTATAGCAGTTATAACAGTACTCTATGATATCCTTTCTGCGGATGATACCGATAAAGATCTTTTTATCGTCGATCACCGGGACAAAGTTCTGATTCATGGAAGTTAAGATCAGATCTTCGATCTCACAGTCGATATTGACCGGTTCGTTGTACCATCTGCGTTCCACCTGCGAAAGGGGAATCTCTTCTGTCATATGAAGATCCACAATCTTATGGTCTTTGATATACCAGAGCAGATCTCCTTCCGTCAGCGTTCCCACATAACAGCCATTGCGGTCGATCACAGGTACTGCACTGTAACGGTAGTGTTCCATTTTTTCAAGTGCCTGACGAAGAGAGTAATCATCATACAGATACGCCACTTCACTTTTTGGTGTCAAAGAAAACAATACATTCATAGTTTACTTTTATCTCCGCTTTTCTGACATTGCCGTCTCCCGGCAAATGTCGTTTCTTTTGTTTTTCTGTGCCGCACATCCGGTTTGGACGGACTGCTTTTGGCATCTGCCGGCTCAAAAATCATATCCCAGATTGGAAAGTACCTTTCCCGGCTGATCGTAGATCACCATGTCTGCTTTGCAGTCCGTGTAGTGTTCCTTTTCATGGATCACAACAATCTGCTCACCTTCAAAAAATTTGACATAATTTGAGTACACATCCGAAGATAATTTTGTTCCGAGCAAAAGAAGCACTTCTGCTTTTTCGACTTCTGTCGCTGCCAGTGAAGTCAGATGGCTGTCCAGCTGTTCTCCGTAAAGAGTCACACCGGGACGTACCACATTATTACAGTTCCGGCATCGCGGTGTCTTTTTGGAATCCCGGATATATTCCATCGGATATTCCTGTCCGCATTTCGGACAGCGGTTCTGATAGATGCTCCCTCGCAAACTGAGCACATTGCTGCATCCTGCACGTTTCTCCAGATCAAAAATATTATCGCTTAAAATACACTGGATCTTTCCTGCATCTTCCAGTTTTTTCAGTGCATAACAGGATTCGGAAGGCTTCCAGTCCTTTTTGAGAACTTCTGCCCTGTAAAATTCAAAAAAGGAATCCGGTCTTGTCATGTAATAGGCACTTGCGAAAATATCTTCCGGTGATCTTCCGTACTTCTGCTCAATCTCATAAGCATAATCCTGGTTTTGGAAAGTCCTGCATCCCGTCTCTGCGAGAATGCCGGAACCACACAATGCCACGGTATAATGGCTGTCATCTAATACTTTTTTCAAATACTCATACTTTTCTCCCATAAGCCTCATCCTCCTTGGAATAAGCATACCAAAAAAAGCAAGAGTATGCAATCCCTTAGTGAATGATCATTGCATTTTTTCCGAGTTCCTCGTAATATTTTGCAAATGTTTCTGCATCGCGTTCTACCAGTCCGTCCAGCGGATCCTGAATCAGAAGCGTACCGTTTTCTTTATCAAAACCACACATCACCATACAGTGTTCGTTGCGGAACCAGCGGTAGGTTTTTCCCTCAAACTCGCATACTTCATCCGTCGGAACCGGTTTCTCCAGATACATGGTATTCCAGATTATGATCGGTATCCCTGCCGCCACATAATTATAAAGATCTTCAAAGTCAGTATCTGAAATATCAAAGCCTCTTTTTTCACTTCCCTGTGCTTCCAGGAAATTATTTGCAGTCTTGACAAGTCCCGGTGCAAAAATACCGGCCCCGTCTTCCGTATGTGGATTTCCGATATAACCCATCGCAAAATTCCGGTCTGCAAAAACAAGATAATCATCTGCTATGGTTGTTTTCTCCAAATCAAATCCGAGATATTTGAGAACCATTGTCAGTGCCACAGATTCACACCCGGTCGGAAGTTCCGGATTCTGGAGAATATTTTCCATCTCAATTTCTTCTGAAGTCTTGTCTGTTTTTTCCAGAACAGGAAGTTCTCCTTCCGAAGTGGCATCCTCTGTTTTATCCTCTTCCGTTTCAGATTCTGTCTCCGTTTCCGGACGTTCTGTTTCCAAGCTGCCCTGCTCGACCACTTCCACGGCTTCCGTTTCCGGCTCTGTCTCTTTTTTCTTTTTTGTTTCTGTTTCAGACGTTTCACTCTGTCGGTCATCTGCATTTGTTTCAATATAAGCAAGCGGCTTTTTATGCAGCTCTTCACATCCTGTCATCAACACGGAGATTGTAAGCAACATGATGATACTGATTCTTTTCTTCATATTTACCTTTGAATATCCTTTCATTCATTTACAGATGTACAACGATTTCTGTTCCTTCTTCCATTTTGCTGTGGATTTCAATGTAACCGCCATAATATTCCACCACATGTTTGACAATGGACAGTCCAAGACCTGTTCCGCCCGTCTGTTTTGAATGACTTTTATCCACACGGAAAAACCGTTCAAAAATCCGGCTCTGATATTTCATCGGCACACCGATCCCGGTATCCTTCACACTGATACACGGATGTCCTTTCTTTTCGCTGACCGTAACCCACAGTTTTCCGTTTGGCTTGTTGTATTTGATTCCATTTTCGATCAGATTATAAAACAGATCATTCATCAGCTGCCTGGACGCGAGATACAAAACAGCATCTCCGGAAAGTTCAACCGTAACGTTCCGGCTCTGTGCCATCGGTTCCAGGCGGTCACAGACCTCTTTTGCAAAAGACAGCAGATCTATATTCTCTTTTCCATAATATACTTCCTTGTCATCCAGCTGACTGACTTTGATAATATCATTTACAAGCGTCAGCAGTCTCTCGGATTCCCTGTGTATTTTGGCGGCAAACTCCGGCACATCTTCCGGTGCAACCAGATGATTCTCCATCAGCTCGGCAAAACCAGAGATGGAAGTCAGCGGTGTCTTCAGTTCATGTGAAACATTTGCCGAAAATTCTTTTCGCATCCGCTCTGTCCGCTCCCGTTCAGTAATATCCAGGACCAGAATGATAATTCCCTGAATTTTTTGATTTTCCAGGATTGGATTTCCAAAATACTGAACTTTTTTATGATCCAGTTCCTGCATGGCAGTATGAACATTTCCTTTCAGTGCAGATTCTACTACCTCCTGCATCGGAATGCTGTCACAGAATCCGGAAATAGTCTGCCCGATAAATTTGCTTCCGGATACTTCAAACAGATCCTGGCAGCTCTGGTTCATATACTGAATCTTGCGGTCTGCATCCAGCATAATGAGCCCTTCATTCATATTTTCCGTAATTGCAGTTAATTTATACTCCTGTTCTTTCATATTTTGCATCTGCGTCTGGATTTTTCGATTCTGAAAACCAAGCCGTTTCTGCAAAACGCCAAGCTCCGGAAATACAAGATGCTCCATCGGATTTTCCAGATCAATGCCGTTGATCGCTTCTACGATATTTCTGGTAAGGAAATGGGCGATCAGAAATGTGATAAATATGACAAACAGTGCGATTCCGGTAAGTGCCGGAAGTACCTGTACAAACCCGCTCCAGATACTCAGTCCCTTACTTGAAAGACGCAGATATCTGCCGTCGGAAAGTTTTCGTGCATAATAATAAGTCTCCGACTGGATCGTACTGGAAATACGGCTGCTGGAACCTTCACCGTTCTTACTGGCTTTTAAGATTTCCGGCCGTTTTGCATGATTTTCCATACCCGATACATCTTTGACTTTATTGTCATACAACACCATACCATTTTCAGCGATCAGGGTGATGCGAAAATCTGTCTTTCCAGCTGCCGCCTGAAAAGCGACATCTGCATCTCCTTGCTTTTCCAGAAGTGCAGAAATGAATTCTGCCTCTTCCCGCATCCCTTCCTCTTTCTGATCATGAATCGTTCGATTATAAGAAAATATAAAAACAAACGATACAATGAGTATCGTTGTAAGTGCAACCCAGAAATAGTTTCGATAGATCCGTTGTTTCATCGCTTAATCCTCTATTTTATAACCGATTCCGCGTATTGTCTTTATAAAATCTCCGCATGTCCCAAGTTTCTGTCGCAGGGAACCAATATGTACGTCTACGGTGCGGCTCTCTCCCTCATACTCATAATTCCATATGGTGTTAAGAATCTTATCACGAGAGAGCACCAGCCCTCGGTTTTTCATAAGATAAGACAAAAGTTCAAACTCTTTGAACGTAAGACTGACCGCCTGTCCGCGGGCGTAAACCTCATGCTTCTGTTCATCCAGAACCAGCTCTCCGATCTTTAAGACTTCTCCCGCACTTCCTTTGCTCCGATCACTTCTGCGGATCACCGCCTTTACTCTGGAGATCAGTTCCATAACTCCAAACGGTTTTGTGATATAATCATCCGCACCGGAATCCAGACCCAGGACTTTATCGTATTCCGAAGATTTTGCCGTCATCATAATGACCGGGATATTCTCCGTATCCGGTCTGCTTTTCAGTTTTTTCAGAATGCTGACTCCATCCTCATCCGGAAGCATAATATCCAGCAGGATCAGATCCGGCTGCTGTTCTTTCATTCTTTTATAAAAAGAAGCAGCATTTTCAAATCCCATCACCTGAAATTCTGCGGTTTTCAGTGCGTACAGCACCAACTCCCTTATACTTGTATCGTCTTCCACGTAATAGATCCATTTTCCCATGACTGCTCCTTTATATTCCTTTTTATTGTTCTGACATCACATAGCCTGCCAGATTGTAGGCATGGTCAGAGATACGCTCCAGATTGCTGATAATATCCAGAAATGCCACTCCGCTTGTCGGATTGCACAACTGTCTGGAAAGGCGTTCAATATGCTTCTCCCTCAGCTCTTCTTCCAGATTATCGACCATATCCTCATATTTTACAACTTTATTTGCATCATCCATACTGACCTTTTCTCTGGCCGATATGGAAAATACAAAAGATTTTTCAACCAGATCCATGATCTCTGCCAGATCACATCTGCCTTCTTCGGAAAAAGTGATCGGTTCGCCATCCTCTTTGACATCCATCAGCTCCACAATGTTTTCCACATGATCGCCGACACGCTCGATGTCACTGACCGAATAAAACAGATCGTTGACAACCATGTGCTGGTCTTCATTCAAAGAAAGATTGCTGATCTTAACCAGGTACTCTGTGATCAGTTTTTCCATCTTATTGATGACTTTTTCCGTACGGTAAACCTGCTCGATTTTTTCTTTGTCATAATTCATAACGGCTTCAAAAGCACGTTCCATATTTTCGTTTGCAATGTGCCCCATGTGTACAACTTCCAGAATCGCATTCTCAACAGCAAAAGACGGTGTCTCCAGGATACGGTCATCCAGATGACGCAGTGTGATCGCATCGTCGCTCTGCTCTGCCTGTTCCTGTTCATCGCCGCCTTTGACCAGAAGACCGGATAATGCAACCAGTTTTCCCCTCAGCGGTGTCATAAGAACCGTACAGACAAGGTTAAAGATCGTATGGAATACCGAGATACCGACACTGTCGATCCCCATTGTCCCGAAAGCCGGGCGGAACTGAAACAGGACAAACAATCCGCTGCCCCAGACCAGTGCACCGAGTACATTGAACGTGAGATGGATCACAGCTGATCTTTTTGCATTGCGTGACTCGCCAAGGCTGGACAAAAGTGCCGTACAGCAGGAACCGATGTTCGACCCAAGACTGATATACATGGCAGAACTTGCAGTCACAACACCACCTGCCGCTGCAAGTGTCTGAAGGACACCAACTGCAGCCGATGAACTCTGCATGATCGCCGTAACGATCACACCGATCAGGATACCAAGGATCGGATTGCTGCCAAAGAGCTCAAATGCCCTGGTAAAGATTGGAAGATGCAGGTAATCTCCCGCAGCATCTCCCATAAAATCCAGACCGATAAACAAAAGGCCAAGTCCTACCAGGATCTCACCGACCGTCTGCTTTTTCGCCTTTTTGCTGAACATGATCAGAAAGGCTCCGATCCCGACCAGAAGTGGTGCATACAGAGAAGGGGAAAATGCCTTGAAAGCATCTCCCAGCTGTCCAAGTGATACGATCCACGCCGTAATACAGGTACCAATGTTTGCTCCCATAATGACGCCAACGGCCTGTGTCAGTGTCATGATGCCCGCATTGACAAATCCGACCACCATAACCGTTGTGGCACCGCTGCTCTGGATGATCGCCGTGACAAGTGCCCCGACCACAACTGCCATAAAGTGATTACTCGTCAGAATCCCGAGCAGCTCTTTCATTTTATTGCCGGCTGTTTTCTGAATGCCTCCGGACATACTGTGCATACCGTAGAGGAACATACCAAGGCCTCCGGCAAACATGAAAAGATTCCCAACGTCTGTGATCGTCATATATTTTCCCTCCACTCCAGATCACCTTTTTGCAGACCGATGACCAGAGATTCTGCTGTTGCGATATTGGTAGCAATCGGTATATTATAAATATCACATGCTTTTGAAATCATTTCAATATTCGGCTCTCTCGAATTGGTAAATAATGGACTGTAGAAAAAAATCACCATATCCAATCCGTTTCGTTCGATCATTTCTACAAACTGTTTATCTCCGCCCACGCTTCCTGCCAGGAATTTGTGGACATGAAGGTTCGTTGCCTCCTCTATACGCCTTCCTGTGATCCCGGTCGCATACAACTCATGTTTTTCCAGGATACGTTTGTAGGCAACGCAAAAATCCTCGATCAGATTTTTCTTTGCATTGTGTGCAATTAATCCTATGTTCATTCTCTATCTACCTCAGATCATTATAGAGTTCTGCTGACTGTATTTTCGCAGACTATGGTCATTATAGCACAGACTCCTGCAAAAAAGAAAGTATTTTGTCACCATATTCTTAATTTTAAAAAAAGCAGGCAAGAGAAGTTTTCTCTCACCCGCTTTTATCATTTTTCAATCCAAAACTTCAGAAGTTCCCGATCAGTACTGTGCAGTGCCGTTTCCGTTCATGCCGCTTCCGGCTCCTCCGGACATCTGTCGCTCCTGTGCTTCGATCATTTTTTTGACCATATAGCCACCTACAGATCCGTTCTGTTTTGATGTCAGGTTACCATTGTAACCATCCGTCAGAGGAACGCCAAGTTCGCTTGCCACTTCCATTTTGAACCTGTCAAGAGCACCTTTTGCTTCCGGTACTGCCGCCACATTAGATGAACGATTTGCCATAATTACATGCCTCCTTTGAAATGTTTTGTTTTCCTTTTCTTTTTCAGATGTGCAATTTTCTATTGCGATCCTAGTATGTGGATTTCATCCGGTTTTAAACTGGAAAGTGTTTCAAAGTATAGCATCTTATGACAATTTGATCTTAAAGCTCGATTTTGTAGCTGTCGTTTCCTTCGTCATTGATCGTATAGTATGCACAGCTATTTTCCGGCTGCAGGAATACTTTGATCGTCTTGATATCTTTGATTTTATTTTTCTGAACTTTTGTCCAGTTTTCTTTTACTTTTTTCTTGATTTCTTCCTGTGTGATCTGCTTGCCGGCAAATTCCAGAACGAACTCTTCTTTTACTGCTGCTTTTCTTCCCGGAGTTTTCTTCGGTTCTGCTTTTTCAGCTGTTTCAGCTTTGGCAGCCTTTGCAGCTTTTGTTGTCTCTTTTACTTCTGCAACTTTTTCTTTTACAGCTTCTTTTACTTCTGCTGCTTTTTCTGCAACTTTTTCTACTGCTGTAACTTTTTCTGCTGTTTCTTCAGCAACAGTTGTCTTTACTTCTTTCTTTGCTGCTTCTTTGTTTACAGCAGCTGCTGCATTTTTCTTTGCCTGTCTACGGTTTGCCATAATAGTTTCCTCCTCATAAAAAAACATTCTAAACTCTCTTGTTTTTAATGCTTCTTAAGCAATCGGCTTAATCATATACCATTTTTTACAAATTATCAACTATAAATTCAAATTGCACAGATCCTTGTACATATATTTTTCGAGATTTTGTCTTAAAATGGCGTAATCTTTCCCTTCCGGATAGGATGGATCCTGCAGGGTGTCGTTTGCTGCATCGTTTGCTTCCTGTAAGATCGCGGCATCCTGAAAAACATCTCCGATGCGAAATGCAAGCTCTCCGCTCTGACGAATTCCAAAGAGATCTCCCGGTCCCCTCAGACGCAGATCTTCGTTCGCAATATAAAAACCGTCGTTGGATTTGTTCAAAATTTCCAGACGCTTTTTTGTCTTTTCTCCGTCTTTCCCATAACACAGGATACAGTAAGACTGTGCATCTCCTCTTCCGACACGCCCGCGAAGCTGATGCAGCTGTGCAAGACCGAAACGCTCCGCATTTTCGATCATCATAACGCTGGCGTTCGGTACATTCACACCAACTTCGATCACCGTCGTGGAAACAAGAACCTGGATTTCATTTTTCACAAAAGCTTCCATGATCTCGTTCTTCTTGGCCGGTTTCATCTTGCCATGGAGATACGAAACCGTAATATCCTGTGGCAGTGTACTTCTCAGTTTTTCTGTATAAGAAATCACATCTTCTGCTTCGATCTGCTCGCTCTCCTCCACCATCGGACAGATGATATACGCCTGATGCCCCATCTTTACCTGTTTCTCTATAAAACGATATGCTTTCGGACGGTAAGAGGTGTCAACCACACAGTTTTTGACCGGCAGACGGTTTGCCGGAAGTTCATTCACAACCGAAATATCAAGATCTCCATACAGGATCACGGCCAGTGTCCTTGGGATCGGAGTTGCACTCATAACCATCACATGCGGCATATCTCCTTTTTCCGACAGAGACTCTCTTTGCCGCACACCGAAACGGTGCTGCTCATCGGTAATCACAAGTGCCAGATTTTTATATTGGATCTTTTCCTGAAAGACCGCATGCGTCCCAATGATGATCCGTGATTCTCCGGAGACAATTCTGCCGCAGGCTTCCCGTTTTTGTTTCGCTGTCATGGAACCAGTAAGCAGTTCTGCATAAAAAGGCAGTTTCTGTTCGCAGATCTGCTTCTGGATAGCCTCCATATGCTGCACTGCAAGCACCTCGGTCGGAACCATCAGGCATCCCTGCCAGCCATTTCCCGCTGCAAGAAATAGGGCAAGAAAGGCAAGGATCGTCTTTCCAGATCCTACATCTCCCTGTATCAGGCGTGACATCAGATAATCACCTGTCATATCACGCTCGATCTCCTGCCAGACCTTTTTTTGTGCCCCGGTAAGTGAAAAAGATAAGTTTGCAATGATCTGATCTGTCAGAGGAATTTTCTGTATCTGAAATCTCTGCGGATTTCGTTCATTTACCTGCTTCAGCTGCCGCAGTGCAAGGATAAACAGATAAAATTCATCAAATACCAGTCTTCTTCTCGCCAGAAGCATCTGTTCCCGATTCTCCGGAAAATGAATCTGTTCAAGTGTAAAATGATATTCTGCGAGATGATACTTGCTGCGGATAGCAGGCGGCAGTGTCTCTTTGAAAAAGGGCAGACTTTCAAGTGCCTGCCGCACTGCTTTCTCGATGGTCTTTGCAGAGAGTCCTTCCGTCAGAGGATACACCGGTTTTAAATGCTGCCGCATCCTGTGATATTCCTCGAAAGAAAAAACAGCTGGCTGCTCCAATACCAACTGTCTGTTTTTCTTTGCTGCTTTGCCCCACAGCACATAAGGCACACCGGCTCTTACGGTGCTGCGAAGATAAGGCATATTATACCAGGTGATGCGTATTTTCTGTGCATCACTTTCGAATACGCCGGATACAATCTGCATGTTTTTTACACGCTTCACTGCCAGCGGTCCCTGAAACTGACCATACAGAGCAGCCGTCATGCCGTCTGTTACGGCATCCGGCTTCTGTATTTCCCCGTACGTTTCATACGTTCTCGGATAGTAGGAAAGCAGTTCCCCGACATTCGTTACGCCCACTTTTGCAAACAGTTTTTCTGTCTTTTCACCAATTCCTTTTAGCTCTGTAAGCGGTGATAATGTATTCATAATTACTCCACAGAAACAACATAATAATAGATCGGCTGACCTCCGGCATAGACTTCCACATCACAGGAAGGATATTTTTCCGTCAGTGCCTGTTCCAATTTTTCTGCATCTTCGGCTTTTGTATCCTCTCCGTAATATACCGTGATCAGTTCTGCATCATCGGCATCCATCAGGGCAATCGTTTCCAGTGTAACATCCTGAATCTCTTTTCCGACCGCAAGGATTTCATGATCGCCGATTCCCATGATATCGCCCTCATGGATCTCCTTATCATCAATGTGCGTGTCACGCACTGCATAAGTGATCTGTCCGGTTTTTACATTTTTGATCTCTTCAGACATTGCCTCCGTATTTTCTTCCACAGAAGCCTCGGCACTGTAAGTGACAACGGCTGTGATTCCCTGCGGAACGGTTTTGGTCGGAATCACGATCACTTCTTTGTCTTTGGTCAGAAGTTTTGCCTGATTTGCTGCCAGAATAATGTTTTTATTATTCGGAAGAATGTAAATCGTCTCCGCATTTACTTCTTCGATCGCACGCAGCATATCTTCGGTACTCGGATTCATGGTCTGACCGCCTTCGATCAGATAATCAACGCCCAGTTCGCGGAAGATTTCACCGATACCCTCACCAATGGAAACGGAAATAAATCCGACCGGCTTCGGCGGCACCATTTTTTTACGCTCTTCTTCTTCGAACTTCTGCTGTTCTGCAACTTTTGCCGCATCTTTGATCAGTTTCTCCTGATGCTCCTCACGCATATTGTCGATTTTGATACGGGTCAGTGAGCCGTAAGTGAGTGCTCTGGAGATTGCTTTGCCAGGGTCGTTTGTATGTACATGGACCTTGACAACATCTTCATCTGACACAACAACGATGGAATCACCGATGGACTCCAGAAATCCTTTGAACTCCTGCTCCGTCTGCGGTGTATACTCTTTCTCGAGCATGATGATAAATTCGGTACAGTAACCGAATCGAATCTCTGCCTGAGCCGGTGCTTCCTTTTCCTGTGCCGGGGCTTTTTTAGTGCTTTCAGCCGGTTCAACCGTATAATCGATCTCTTTTCCAAGAAATGCATCGTAAGCACCCTTTAACACCTGCACAAGTCCCTGTCCGCCGGAGTCTACAACGCCTGCTTCTTTCAGAACCGGCAGCATCTCCGGTGTCTTTGCAAGGACAGCATCTGCCTCTTCGATCACCTGTTTTAAGAAATCATCCAGCGAAATATCATTCTCTGCAAGCTCCAGTGCTTTGTCTGCTGCACCCTTTGCCACTGTGAGGATCGTGCCTTCCTTTGGCTTCATAACTGCTTTGTATGCAGTCTCCACTGCTTTCTGAAAAGCAGCTGCCAGAATCGCAACATCAATCTCCTCATACTTTTTGATTCCTTTTGTAAATCCACGGAACAGCTGAGAGAGGATAACACCTGAGTTACCGCGTGCTCCGCGAAGAGATCCGGAAGAAATCGCTTTTGCAAGTACTTCCATCGTCGGATCTTCCAGTGCCGCTACTTCTTTGGCCGCAGCCATGATGGTCATGGTCATGTTGGTTCCGGTATCACCGTCCGGTACCGGGAAAACATTCAGTTCATTGATCCATTCTTTCTTTGACTCCAGGTTTTTTGCTCCTGCCAGAAACATTTTGGCAAAAAGTGCGGCATTTATTGTATTTATTTCCACAACGAGTTCCTCCTTAATCTATCGGTCTGACACCTTCTACATAAATATTGATCTCATGAATCTCCATACCGGTAAATTCTTCGACTTTATATTTGACATTGTTGATCAGATTGTCTGCAACCGCAGAAATGCTGACGCCATACGCCACAATCACATGAAAATCAAGTGAAATTTCATTATCTTCAACGGTTACCTGTATTCCATTTTTCAGGCTGTCTTTCTTCAGAAGTCTTACCAGACCGTCTTTCATGCTCACCGTTGCCATACCGACAATTCCAAAACACTCTACTGCAACACTTCCGGCATAGGTAGCGATCACATCCGTGTCGATCAAAATCGAACCCAGTTCTGTTTCCATTCTTCCTTTCATATCATGATACCTCCTAGGTTAATAGCTGTATTATTTATTCATTATAACCTGTTTCATATAAAAAGAAAACATGAAAAATCATTTTTTACAGTTTTTTTAAATTTTCGCATTTTTTGCTTGCATTATCATGCAGCTTCTGGTAGAATACTTATTGTTGTGAGCCTATTGTAGGCAATATAATGTCAAGGAGGTGCAGTCATGGCTAGATGTGCTATTTGTGATAAGGGAGCTCATTTCGGTAACAACGTGAGTCATTCTCATAGAAGATCCAATAAAATGTGGAAATCCAACATTAAATCTGTTCGCGTTAAAGTAAACGGTGGAACAAAGAAAATGTATGTATGTACTTCATGCTTACGTTCTGATAAAGTTGAGAGAGCATAAGGATCATAAATGAAAACAGGGATATAAAAGAGCAGGGATCAGATGACAGATCTTCCGGCTCTTTTTTCTTTTGCTCAAATTCTCATTCTGGTCAGAGCATCCTATCTGAATCTTATACAGCAAAAGAGCGGGGAAACCTTTTGGGGGTCTCTCCCGCTCTTTTTTCTTGCTGTCGGATGTTTCTTTGGAACGGTTCTGTTACAGAGTAGCTTTTACTGTTCCGGAAACATGTTCCGTTTTTTTATTTTTTTACAGTCGCTTTCTTTGGCAGACCTGCTTTTTTCAGCATTCTCTTATACTTGGAAAGCTTCTTGGCCGGTACGGTCACTTTTGCTTTTGCATCGATCTTGCTGAATGCCTTGCTTCCGATGGAAGTAATGCCATTTGCTTTTTTCATATTGACAGTCTTCAGTTTGCTGCAGCCTGCAAATGCATTCTTGCCAATCTTCTTCACATTGCTTCCGATGGTTACTTTCTTCAGCTTCCTGCAGTTCTTGAATGCATTTTTGCTGATCTTGGTCACTTTGTAAGTAACACCGTTGATCTTAACGGTCTTGGCAACGTTTACAGAAGTTACTTTCTTATCTGCTGTAACAACTGCTGCTGTCTTCTTCTTTGCATTCAGGATCTGATAAGTGACCTTATTCAGAACTTTCTTGTTCACAGTCGGTTTTTCCGGCTCACCTGGTTTCTCTGTAGGTCTCTCGGTCGGTTTTTCCGTTGGTTTTTCTGTTGGTTTTTCGGTTGGTTTTTCCGTTGGTTTTTCGGTCGGTTTTTCCGTTTCCGATTCTACTTTCTTCAGTTTTGCTTTTGCATCCTGTAAAGCGGTCAGCAGTTTCTTCAGCTCCTCTGCTGTTGCATCTGCTTTGGCATTTACAGCGTTTTCATATGCTGTTTTAAATGCTGCCCAGCTTTCTTTCGTGTAAGTACCGGATGCATTACCATCTTCGTAGATACCCTTTGTTTCTGCATTTTCCACTGCATTTCCCAGAGCGGTCTTTGCCTGTTCGATTTCCTCTTTTTTCAGATCTTCGCTGGTCTGTTTCGGGCACTCCAGTGTGATGATCTCACAGATGGACGGTGCTGTTTCACCCCAGGTGATCTTTACATCGTATACCTGATCATATCCATACGTATAGAAGGTGTTCAGGCTCTTATCCAGTTTACCGATCGTCTCCCAGGTGTCTGCACCGGTACGGATGGAAACTTCTGCATTGCTGATGGATTTCTGTACAATGTTCAGTTTGCGGACATTGGTTGTATCAGACAGATGATATACCAGAGAACCTTCAGTCTTATCCGTCATATCCGGTACAAATGCGGTTGTCAGATCACCGTCATTTAAGTTCCAAGGCTCCTGACCTCTCTGCAGAGCAGCATCGGTCTCAAATGTCGGATCATTTACAGTTGGAATATATGCACCGCCGTTGATCTGGATCTCATTGAGTTCTACCCAACGAGCACTGTATCCTGCGTTAAAGTACAGACGGATGTATTTTGCTTTTACATTGTTAATGTTTGCATTTTCAACATAAGAATATGCTACATCTACAGTGTCATGTGTCCAACCATTTTCTGCCGGTTTGGTGTCGCGGTCTGTTCCGTCGTTTTCGATACCGTCACCGATCTTGATAAGGTCTGTCCAGGTTTTATTATCAACAGATGCCTGGATCACTGCATCACGAGGATAATCGATTGCAGTATCCAGAACATATACTTTCAGAGATTTCAGTGTGATTTCCTGTCCGAGTGTATATGTTATATAATCGTCTTTTGCCGGTGTTGCACAATATTTTGCCTTCGATGTCAAATCGCCGTCCATCCAGTTTGCGGTCGTACCAAGTTTTCTTGCATCCTCACTGTTTGACGCTCCGCCAATGTTTGTTTCAAGCAGATCCATAGCCCCGATCTCATCGTTTGTCACTTCAAATTTGCTCAGGCTGAAGGTAACATCCGTACTTCCGTTGTTGATCAGGCGGATGTAACGTGCACTCTTTGCAGATGTGCTATCTGTCCACTCTTTCTGATTCAGGGAAGTCTGCAGAGTCAGTTTGTCAGTTCCGTTGCCTTCTGTATCGATGGATGCGATCGCATGGATACGGTCAAGTTTCAGTCCGATGTACTGTCCTGCTTTCAGGGTTACATTGTCTCTTGCATAGACTTTGGAAACTTCATCCCCATAAGTTACTTTCCAGTTCTCATCGTTTGTATTGGTGTAATCCATAACATCGCCGGTTACTTCTGCTTCTTTTCCACAAACAGAGAACTCGTTAAATTTAATCCAGTTGTGACGGTCTTTATTGTTTACCAGTCTGATATAACGTGCAGATGCACCTTTTAAATCTTCCTCATAAGTATCGGTGCCATTGGCTGTTCCGGTCTGTGCAGATTTTGAAGTCCAGCTATTTCCATCTTCTGAATATTCAAGATGATATTTGATCCATTTATCTGCACTGCCCGCACCCATTACAATACGCACTTTGTACACTTCTTTTGCTTCACCAAGATCCATCTGGATATAATCTCCGGCAACGCTGGTATCATTGGAAGCTGGCTTAAACCAAGTAAAGGTAGAATCATCCCCGTCTGTCACATTGGACAGCGGATAACTTCCGGACTGATACAGGCTCCATCCGCTCGTATAGCTGATGGTTCCAGTATATTTGTTATCTGTAACTTCGCTGTTGCCATCTTTTTCAAATGCATCACAGGAAATCTCACGGATGATCAGCCAGCGATTTCTGTCGTTGTTGCTGTTCTTCCAGCGGAATCCTTTGATCTCTTTTGCTTCTGCAAGCTCCAGAGTTACATCTGTGGTAGAACCGGCTGCCGGCTGTGTTTCAAATGCCGTCCAGCTGCTGCCGTCTGTCGTATATTCCATAACACCGTTTGGAATATAATCATTTTCGTGTCCGCTGCATGCCAGTGCGACCGTCATTTTTTTAACCGGTGTCATTTGGTTGAAAAGAAGTCCTACATAGTCACCAGTCTGCTGATCCGTCTGAATCTGGAAATTGGTATTTAAGTTTCCATCAATTGCATTGGCTGCATTTCCGGTATTTCCGGAGTTTTCTGTTCCGCCGACACGGTAGATCAGGGTTCTTTCCAGTTTGATGTGTTCCGGATCAATGATCTGTTTTACGGTATCAGAAACATTTTTCATGACTTTTTCGGTAAACGGAACAATGTAGAGAAGACCTGCTGTCGCATATTTTGTTTCATTTACATAACGGAATCCATAAGTCTGGGAACGTTCATATAAAGTCTGTGCTGCAGAATAGTGCTCCCATACTTTATCATTTTCTTTTGTCTGAACAGCTTTGAGTGCATCCATCAGCTCGATATCTGCTTCACACTCATCACGCAGACACTCAAGGAATGGTGTCATCTGCTCGCTCAGACGTTTATTGGTGCCATCTGTCAGATATTTTACAGCTGCATCGTAAATGGTCTTGAACTCGTTACGCATATCATTCAACTCTGCTGTCGTAACTGTTCCTGCTTCTACTTTTTTCTGGATCTCTGCCAGCTTGTTTTTCAGGTCAACAGACTCTTCAAATTTTGCCTGTCTTCCGGCTGTCTGAACCGGTCCCTGATAGATCATGTGTTTTGCCACTTCACGCAGGGCTGTGGAAGAATCGGATTCCAGTGCGGTAACATGGTCAATGTACTTAAAGGAATCTTCCCATGCCTGGTCTCCTTCTTTTGTGGCATCCCATGGTTTCCAGCTATAGTCTGCTGCGGTAAAGATCGCTACTTTGGAAGGTTCTGAGTGCTGCATCGGGTTGAGGATGATACCTTCATATTTATGACCGTCAATTCCGGTATGCAGAATGGTATTATGTCCGCCCATGATCAGACCGGTCTTGTAGTTATCGTTACATGGCCAGTTTACCCACATGTACGGATAACGTCCTGCGACACCATTGGATGCTACATTATTATAGAAATTATCTGCAAAGTTTGCACTTACCTGTCCCCATACTGCATTACCGGTCATCAACATATGTACCTGTCTGTTGGCAGAAGCATTGATGCCTTTCAGTTTTGCAGAGGAACCATTTCCCATGTAGTCTGTCGGGCAGTACAGGATATCGGTTTTCAGATCCGGATATTTGGTGTTTTTCAGTTCTGTCAGCCAGTTTGTCAGGTCATTGAGCAGTCTGCTTAAGTTTGCTGCACTTGATCCGGTCGCATCATCCTCCAGAAGGGCAATCTGACGCACGCCGGATTCGATCACCTGCAGATATTTTGCTTTTACGGTTGCCAGATCTGCATCGTAATTGTTGAAATTAAATGGACTGTTCATAAACGTATGCAGAGCATAAACGAAGAAACATTTGCTTTCATTGCCTGCCTGTGCAAGTTTTTTGATCTTCTCAAGATCTGCCTTTGGATACAGCTCTCTCCACTGTTTGTTGTGGTAAGGATCGTCTTTCGGTGCGAACACATACTGATTCATCTTGATCTCGCCGCCGAATTTCATCAGATCAATACGGTCTTCCAGTGACCACGGATTTCCATAATATCCTTCGATAAATCCACGGAACTGTACTTCTGCATAGTCTGTCACCGTCAGCTCTTTGATCTTTTTGTCTGCGGAAAGCTGTTCAAAAATACGTTTCAGTGTGGTGACACCGTAAAATGCCGCATCGGTGTCTTTACCAAGGACTACGATCTTGCCGTCTTTGACATACAGCATATAAGCATCGTAATTATCAAAGGTCGCCTGAACCGCTCCGTTTGCTTTTCCGTAAGTATCTGCTGCATCCCCGGAACCATAAACACCAACGATCAGCTCGGTCTTGTCTGACGCTGCACTTTCGTTTCCGGTCAGTTTCAGCACATTCAGCGTGTCTGTGATACGTGTTTTTGTGTAATCGTCAATGTCACTTCCGATCGACAGTTTCACCTGATCGGTAAGCTGCATTTCTTTGTCACCGTAGGTGATCTCCTGCGGTGTCGGGTAGATCTCATACTCACCTGCTGTTTCTTTTACGCCTGCGGATACAGGAATACAGAACAGCATAAGCATTGCCAGAAAAGCAACGAGCTTCATACCCAGTGATGTTGTTTTCTTTTTCATGTGTTTCCTCCTTTTCTTTTTGTACCCCTGCACAAAAGCCTCTTTATCTTAGTCATAAACAGGCAGGGATACGTTACTTTTACTATAACAATTTCCGTAAGTTGCGTCAACTGTTATCTTCAATCTCTGTCGGAAAAGACGCCTGCTTCTGCCGGGATGAATACATGATCCAGAACCGGATCTGTCGGCTGCTTTGCATTTTTTACCGCCTCTTCACAGAAATAATCCTGTGCACAGATCAGCATCTTTTTCCCTCTTTTATCAATCTTTTCATAGCTTCCGTCCGGCTGCAGGATGTGAGCTTTCAGATTATCAGCAAGCTGGATATCCAGAATATGTTTTGCCTGCTGTTTGATCTTTTCATCTTTTAATGGAAATACGATCTCAACACGTTTGTCCAGATTTCGCGGCATCCAGTCCGCACTGCCCATATACAACTCTTCTGCCCCGTCATTATAGAAATAGAAGATACGGGCATGTTCCAGGAAATTGCCGACGATCGAACGTACCGATATGTTTTCGCTGATATGCGGGATGCCGACCTTCAGACAGCAGATGCCGCGGATGATCAGTTCGATCTTCACCCCTGCCGCCGATGCCGCATAGAGTGCCTCGATGATCTCCCGGTCACACAGGGAATTCATTTTTGCAATGATATGGGCTTCTTTTCCCGCCAGTGCCCAGTTCTTCTCTCGTTCGATCAGTCTTAAGAAACGTTTGCGGAGCCAGATCGGTGCAACGATAAGGTCGTTCCAGTGTTTTGGTTCGGAATAGCCGGAGAGCATGTTAAATACCGCAGTCGCATCTTCCCCTATCGGTTCTGCACAGGTCAGAAGACCGCAGTCCGTATACAATTTTGCCGTAGAATCGTTATAATTTCCAGTTCCGAGATGCACATAACGGCGGATACCGTCTTCTTCTCTCCGGACAACCAGGGTGATCTTGCTGTGTGTTTTCAGACCCACCAGTCCATAGATTACATGACAGCCTGCTTTTTCCAGCTTTTTCGCCCAGATGATATTGTTTTCTTCATCAAAACGGGCTTTTAATTCTACCAGAACAGAAACCTGTTTGCCGTTCTCTGCCGCCTGTGCCAGTGCTGCAATGATCGGTGAATTACCGCTGACACGATAAAGTGTCTGCTTAATCGCCAGAACATTCGGATCCTTCGCTGCCTGTTTTACAAAATCTACGACCGGATCAAACGTCATGTACGGATGATGCAGTAAAATGTCACCTTTGCGGATATTGGCAAAAATGCTGTCATCGTTCATCAGTGCCGGTACCGGCTGCGGAATATATTTTTTCACTTTGCAGTCTTCAAACCCTTCCATGCCGTACAGCTTCATCAGAAAAGTCAGATCCAGCGGTCCGCCTATCTCAAATACATCGCTGTCTTTCACGGCAAACTCTTCTTTTAAGATATCCAACAGCCGTTTGTCGATCTTTCCTTCGATCTCCAGACGGATCACTTCGCCCCACTGACGTTTCTTTAACTGTTTCTGGATCTCTTTGAGCAGATCCTCTGCTTCATCCTCATCAATGGATAAATCTGCATTTCGCATAACACGGTATGGATGTGCACATACGACATCGTAACTTAAAAACAGCTGTCCGATGTTCCGCTCTATGATCTCTTCCAGAAGGATCACACGTTTTTCTCCGTCTTTTCCTTCCGGAAGTTCCACGATTCTTGGCAGGACAGACGGCACCTGCACCGTTGCAAAATCCAGTGTCTTATGCTTTTCCTTGCCGTCTTTTCTGCAGATCAGAGCACCGATATTCAGGGTCTTGTTGCGGATCAGCGGAAATGGTCTGGAAGAATCCATCGCCATCGGTGTCAGAACCGGATAGACATTTTCCTCAAAATAAGCATCCACAAATTTTTTCTGCTCTTCGCTCAGACTCTCGTGCTCGGAAATAATTTTCAGCCCCCGCTTTTTCAGAGCCGGGATCAGAGAGCGATTGTAAGTAGAATACTGCAGATCTACCAGTTCGTGTGTCTCTTTTAAGATTTTTTTCAGCTGCTCCGAAGCCGTCATCCCGGAAATATCCTTTTTTGTATAACCTGCGTGCACCATATCTTTCAAAGATGCCACACGGATCATAAAGAATTCATCCAGATTGGATGCTGTGATACTTAAAAATTTCAGCCGTTCAAATAGCGGAAGTGAGGCATCTCTTGCCTCTCCCAAAATGCGGTTGTTAAAACCCAGCCAGCTTAATTCTCGGTTTGTATAGTATTCTGCTTTTTTTAAATCCATTTCACCCATACGGACATACCTCCTTCGTTACATCATTTTTTTCTGACGCAGCACCGGACGGATGCTGAACACTTCCTCGAAAAATTCTGCTTTTTTTGCAAACTCTTTCTTTTCCAGTGACAGATCTTCGTCCGAATAAAGCTGAATGACCAGTTCGTTTTCGTGCAATATCTGTTTTGCCTCTTTGGTCTTCTGCTTGTGGCTGCGGTCCAGCGAATTTACCACTCCGAGGATTGCCGTCAGTTTGGCAATGGTCAGATAATTTTCCCTTGTCATCCGGCTGCTTCCGATCTTGTCGTATCCTTCCAGCGGCACCGTATTATATTTTACCACATTTGCCACAATTTCTTTCTCTTCTTCCGATAATCCGATGATATCCATCGCCATGATTATATGGTACGCGGACTCCCCGGCATTTGACAGGCTGATAAATTTACCGCATCCATGCAGGATCACCGCAATGCGGAGCAGCAGGCGGTCCCGGTCATCGAATCCCTGGCTCTTTTTGATCTTGTCAAAAATACCAACTGCCAGATCTTCGCACACTTTGATATGCGACTTGCTGCACTGATAACGTTTGGCAGCATTTCTTGCAGCCGCCAGGATATCCTCATCAAAGTCATGGCCGAGTTTCAAAAGCCGGTTCTGCTGTGCATATTCATACGCCATGCCATCAGTCAGGTGCAGACCCGGCATCCAGATATTCTCCACATCGGCTGCCTCCAGGAAACAACGGTAAACGACAAGAGACGGGCGCAATACCGAGATCACATCTTCCGGAACCTCGCAGCGTCCTGCCGCATCTTCGTCAGAACGGTAGATCATGTCATCGTAAAAATTCAGGAAATCCGCTCTTGTCATCACATTTTTATGAACGGCATCGCCGATATGGTCCCCGACCACGATCAAATTGGAGATCACACGATCCTTCAGATACAGCTTTTTGTATGACAGAAATTCATTTTTCACAACTTCTGTCAGAAGTGTCTCATAATGCTTCAGGCTCACACCCTCATTCATCATCCGTTCACGCAGCCGCAGATTTCCGATTTTCATATTCTGGCTTGCAACAAGACGATCCTTGTCAAACAGAGAAATCTGAATGCTGCCGCCGCCGACATCTACGATCGCCGTTCCTTTCTGGATGATACGGTTGAATTCATTTTCCCTGGATGCGATCGATTTATAATCCATAAAACGCTGTGATGCATTTGAGAGAACTTCCACTTCCAGACCGGTATGGCGTTTCACACGATCCAGAAAAACAAGCTGGTTACCCGCTTCTCTTACTGCACTCGTGGCACACACACGCCAGTCATCCACGCGATATCCTTTCATAATCCTTACAAAGTCATTCAGAACCCGGCAGAGTTCATCAGTCATCTCCACACCGATCCTGCCATCACGGTATACATCTTTGCCAAGTTCCATGCGATGGCACACGCAGTCGATTTCTTTGATTCCTTTTCCGGAAGTGATCTGAAAAATCTTCATTTCCACTTCATAGGAACCTATATCGATTGCTGCAAAAAGTTTCATACTCACACGTCCTTTCTCTCCTGTCCAAGCAGATGATCAATAAACTGCTGTGCAGTACGTCCGGAAAGTCCGCCATACTGCAGTTCCCACTGATTTGCCTTTAAAAACAGCTCTTCTTCCGACATCGTAATTCCGTGTTTGTCTGCCAGGACGCGGACGATATTCTGAAATTCTTTTTTGCTCGGTGAACCAAAATAAATCTTCAGTCCGAAACGATATGCCAGTGACAGTTTCTCCTGCACCGTATCAGAAGTATGCAGATCGTCTCTTCGCTCTTCCTTGTCACTGAATTTTTCACGGATCAGATGTCTGCGGTTGGAAGTTGCATAGATCAGTACATTTTCCGGCTTGCGTTCCAGTCCGCCTTCGATCACGGCCTTCAGGTATTTATATTCGATTTCAAATTCCTCAAAGGAAAGATCATCCATATAGATAATAAAACGATAATTTCTGTTTTTGACCTGAGCGATCACATCATTCAGATCCTGGAACTGATGTTTGTAAACTTCAATGATACGCAGTCCCTGGTCGTAATATTCATTGAGAATGCCTTTGATGCTGGAGGATTTTCCGGTGCCGGCATCACCAAAAAGCAGACAGTTGTTTGCTTTTCTTCCCTGCACAAAAGCTTCGGTATTTTCGATCAGTTTCTTCTTTGCCAGCTCATAACCTACCAGGTCATCCAGGTGTACGTGTGCGATCTTGGTGATCGGCACGATCTGTACGCCATCTTCATCATGTGCCACGCGAAATGCCTTATGCAGTCCCAGTTTTCCCACACCGAAATCTTTGTAGAAAGAAGTCATATCTTCTTTAAATTCATGCACATCTTTTGCTCCTGCAAGTTTTTCGCTCAGTTCACAGATCCGGTCACGAATACGCTCGTTAAATACTTTGCTGCTCTGCGGTGCATTAACATAATCTGCAATCATGAAAAAGCAATGTGCACCCAGCTTTTCTTCCAGTGCCTCAAAGTTTAGGGCATATAGTTCACGAAAAATCTCATAATCATGCTCCACCAATGCATTGATGCTGCCATCCACCTCGCCGCGGATCTCGCTTGCATGACTGAACACATTTTCATTGTTTACCAGAAGCCAGGTCAGATAGCTGTGCCATAAATTTCCTTCAAATCCATAAGTACCGGCAAGTTCGGTCAGTTTGTGGATACAGGAAAAATAAAGCCCACGAAGATCCGAAACCGGCATCCCCATCGTTTCTGTCTCTTCCACGATAAATGCCATATCGTTTAAGACCTGATCCTGTTCCTGCTCATATTCTCGGTATACGATTAATTCATCAATTCGAAACATTTTTATCAACCTTTCCAAAAACAGCAGCTTTTTTGCAAAAGCCGCTGTATTTTCAGTAATTTCCAAGTATTTTCATATTCGTTGCCTCTTCGCGGATACCACGCAGGGCATTTTTGACCGCACTGTCGTTTAAATTGCCCTCGAAATCAATGAAGAAACGGTACTCCCAGTTGCGTCCCGGGATCGGTCTGGACTGGATTCCGAACATATTCAGATTGTTATAAATAAAGTGAGACAGAATATTGTAAAGAGATCCGCTGGTATGTGGCGTTTCAAAACAGATGCTGATCTTCTTCGCATCTTTTTGATAAATTCTCTGATTTGTCACAATGATAAATCTCGTAGAATTTGCCTTGTTGCTGTAAATATTTTCTTTTAACACTTTCAGCCCGAAACATTTTGCCGCAAAGGCACTGGAAACAGATGCCTGCGTCACATCGCCGTCCTCTGCCACTTTTTTCGCTGCCATTGCGGTATTCTCAAGCGGGATCTGTTTCCAGTCCCGGTGTTCCTGAAGAAAGCTCTTGCACTGGGAAAGTCCCTGCTGATGGGAATAAACAGTACGGATATCGGAGATTTCTGCATTTTCAAGCCCAAGCAGACAATGCTCACAGCGAATGATCTGCTCACCGACGATATAGTTTTCAAACTCTACCAGCAGATCATACATATCATTGACGCTCCCTGCCGTTGAATTCTCAATCGGCAGCACTGCATAGTCTGCCGCACCTTCTGCGATCGCCTCCATCGCATCTCTCCAGTGCTCCACATGGAACGAGGTGATCTTATCGCCAAAATACTGCTGCATTGCAGCCTGACTGTATGCTCCTTCCACGCCCTGGAACACTACGCGGACATTCTCTTTCTCCAGCTCATCCACACCGATAAACGGCAGGCGGCCTGCCACACCGTTTTCCTCCAACAGCTGATACTGCAGTTTACGGCTCATCGCCATGATCTGCTGAAACAGTTCTTCAATCCCGTGACGGTTGAAGTCGTTGTGTGTCATATCTTTTGCCTTTTCAATGACTTTTTTTTCACGTTCTTTATCAAACACCTTTTTGCCGGTGCTGATCTTGTACTTTGCCACTTTTCGGCTGATCTCCATACGCTTCTCAAAAAGCTCCGTCATCTGACGGTCAATGGAGTCTATCTCATTTCTTAAGTCCTGTAAATCAACCATCAAGTTCTCTCCTTAACTGTTCTATTGTCCTGTTCAAAACCGGATGACGTACCCACGGTGCGATCTGAGAGAGCGGCACCAGGACAAAATCCCGGTTCTGCATATCAATATGCGGAATATGCAGCTCTTCTGTGTCGATGACCTCCTGATCATACAGCAGAATATCCAGATCCAAAGTACGCGGTCCCCACCTGAGGATACGCTCCCTGTTTGCTTCTGCCTCGATCCGATGCAACTGAGCCAACAGTTCCTGCGGTGTCAGAAGCGTCTCCATCTCAAGGACGCCATTAAGGAATTCGTCCTGCTCTGTCACTCCATAAGGTTCTGTTCTGATAAAATCTGACACCTTTTTCACGCTGCTGCCCGGCAGTTTTGAAAGTTTTTCCACTGCCTCTTTCAGATAGGCCATCTTATCTCCCATATTGGAGCCAAGTGCGATATAAACGGTATGTCTACTTCTTCTGATCTCCACAGAGACTGTCCTGAGCGGCAGTCCTACCGGAGCCCACGGTTTCTGGATCTCCAGGCGAAGTGCCCGGATCAACGAATATCTGCAAAACAGCTCCGCTGCCAGCCCCTCTGCCGCCGCTTCGATCAGCTTAAAGGTATGTTTCTGCAAAAAATCCTGGATCGTATGGCTGACTTCGCCGTAATTTACCGAATATTCCAGTTCGTCTGTCAGGCCTGCCATCCGCACATCCACTGAAAGATCCGCACTGATCACAAACTTCTGACCCAGTTTGTTCTCTTCCGGATAGACACCGTGGTTGGCAAACACTTCCAGATCTTTGATATAAATTGTATCCATCATCTTTCTCCTATCTGCCTGTTATCTGCCGAGGATGGCTTCTGTCATCTTCAAGGCACGGTAGTTTTCTTTTACATCGTGTACACGGACAAAAGCGACCCCTTTCATCACACCGATCACAGTGGTTGCCACGGTTCCTTCCATTCTCTGATCTGCCGGAAGATCCAGTGTCAGTCCGATCACGGATTTTCTGGAAGTTCCAAGCAGGATCGGATAGCCGAGCGCATGCATGCATTCCAGTTTGTTGATGATCTCCAGATTATTTTCATAAGTCTTGCCAAATCCGACACCCGGATCAAGGATGATATTCTCATCGGCGATGCCTGCTTTTTTTGCAATGTCAATGGTCTCCTGCATATCTTTCAGGAAATCTGCAATAAAATCAGTGTAATCCGGCTCTTTACGGTTATGCATCAGACAGCATGGAGCATTTTTTCGGGCGATCACGCCTGCGAGATCCGGATCGTACTTCAGTCCCCAGATATCGTTGACCAGATCTGCTCCTGCGTCAAGTGCTGCCTCTGCCACTCTACTTTTGTAAGTGTCGATAGAAACCGGCACATCAAAGTTTTTCTTTACCATCTCGATCATCGGAACCACTCTGGAGATCTCTTCCTCATCGGAGATCAGTGTATAACCTGGTCTTGCGGACTCGCCACCGATATCAATGATCGTTGCTCCCTGTTCTATCATTTCCTGTGTATGACGCATTGCCCGACCCTTGTCGTTCCATTTCCCGCCGTCGGAAAAAGAATCCGGTGTCACATTTAAAATCCCCATCACATAAGCGTGATTTTTCAGATCAAATTCTTTGTTTCCTATCTTCATCTGCTTTTCCTCTTTTCGTATATTCTGCCTCAGTACTGTATCTCCATATTTTTCTTTTCCGTGCTCCAGTTGCACTCTTTTTCGGCACGGCAGCCAAAGCAGCATCTGGACATTTTATCTGCCCGGTATAAGATCCCGGCAAGATCATCCCGCTTTAACATCTCTTTGTTGCGGTGATTTTCGATCGCATAGAGAATCTCTTTCATCTCTTCCGGATAAAATCCGCAGTCCGTCAGGATCTGCTCTGCGATCGGAAGCCCTGCGATCTGGTGCGGAGTTCCGTTTTCGTACTGAATATGCCTCCCTATATCATGAAGAAGAGCGGCTGCATAGATCCGCTCTTTCGATATCTCCTGATTTGCTTCCAGATTAAAGATCCATGCCAGTCTGGCAACATCCAGCAGATGTCCCATATCATGTCCACAGAAAATCCGGTCTTTTTCTTTTTCATCAATCTGTCTGCGGCAGCTCTGATAAAGTGTGTGCTGCAAAATCTGATTTACACGTTCCATTCTCATTATAAACGCACCATCTGATAAAAAGTATCCTGCAGTTCTTTGTTGTTATCAAACACACCTCGTGTCACGGTCGTTACTGTCTGTGCACCCGGTTTTTTGATCCCACGCATCGTCATGCAGAGATGCTCTGCCTCGATCATAACCATAACGCCCTGCGGGTGCAGATTGTCCATAAACGCATCGGCGATCTGTGCCGTCAGCTGTTCCTGGAGCTGCAGTCTTCTTGCAAAAACCTCTACGGTTCTTGCGATCTTGCTCAGACCGACTACCTCGCCGTTTGGAATATATGCAACATGTGCTTTTCCAAAAAACGGAAGCATGTGATGCTCGCACATCGAATAAAATGTGATATCCTTCTCAACAACCATATCCGCATTGTCCACATGGAAACGCTTCTCCAGATGAATCGCTGCGTTCTGATCCATACCTCCTGCCAGCTCACAGTACATTCTCGCAATACGGTCCGGTGTCTCTATCAGTCCCTCTCTGTTTATATCTTCCCCGATACCTTCCAGTATTAGTCGTACCCCTTCTCTTACTTTTTCCTGATCTACCATAGTTTTCAAACCTCACTTCTTATTGTATCCAGAGCTTTCACAATCTCACCAAGAAACGAGAGGGATCCGAAAGCGAGGATTACGTCGTCTTTTTTCGCCTTTTCCAGACTTTTTCTTACCGCATTTTCTATCTTTTTCTCAAATGTCACATCCGCTTTTTTCTTTTTCCATGCTTCTGCCAGTTCTTCCGCAGGCAGTGCACGCGGATTGCCCGGTGTCTCTACCGTGATCACATCCGCATCAAATGCAGACATCTGATCAATGATCGTTTCGTATTCTTTATCTTTAAAAACACCCATAATGTAATGGAGCCTTTTTTTCGGAAAATACTGACGTACTGAATCAGCCAGTACCCTTGCCCCATCGCGGTTATGTGCTCCGTCTATAATAAAATATGGCTCTCTTTGAAGAACCGTAAATCTGCCCTTCCAGCTTGCTTTTTGCAGACCACTGCGCAGTGCTTCTTCTGAAATGGCATAGCCAAGATCGATCAGGGCTTTTACCGCTTCCACTGCCAGAACGGCATTTGCAATCTGATAAGAGCCTGCCAGATGGATCTCAAGGCTGTCATACCCGCCATAGGAAAAATACTGCTCTTCACACCCATATACGATGTCCGTTGCATTTGCCGCATCTGCGATACGCAGATCCGCCTTCTGCCTTTGACAGACCTGCCGGATCACTTCCATGGCTTCCGGCTGCTGTCTCATGCTGACCACAGTCGTATCCGGCTTGATGATACCGGCTTTGCACGCGGCGATCTCTGCCAGAGTGTCTCCAAGAAATCCCATATGATCCATGCTGATCGATGCGAGCACTTCCAGAACGGTCGTCTTTATCACATTCGTGGCATCGGTAGCTCCTCCCATGCCGACCTCCAGAACGACCAGATCACACTTTTCCTCCCTGAAATAGAGAAAGCAAAGTGCCGTCTCGATCTCAAAAGCGGTCGGATGAGGTGCACCGTCACGTACCATCTCATCGGCACAGCTTTGTATCTGCGTCGTCAGCCTTGCCAGAGCATCTTTTTTTATATATATTTCATTTACCTGTATACGTTCCCGGTAAGAAAACAGCGTCGGCGAAATATATCGTCCAACGCGATAACCTGCTTCTTTCAGAACGGTAGAAAGATATGAAAGTACCGATCCTTTGCCATTGGTACCGCCGATATGAATGAATTTCAGATCATCCTGCGGATTGCCAAGCCTTGCAAGCAATTCTTTCATTGTATCCAGCCCGAGAACACTTCCGTATCTGGCAGCATCGTCCAGATACGCTCTTGCTTCTTCGTAATTCATAGAACTCCATTCTTCTTCCAGTATTGTGCCGGCTTTTGCAAGTATCCTGTTCCACAATAAGAAAACCATCCTCGCCCGGCATCCTATCACGTTGAATTATAGTATACCCGACCTGATTTTGCAAGAACATTATGGTCCGGCAGAGTATAATCTTTCCCGTTTCCGGTTATACTTTTCCCATGAAAAATAATTTTATCCGATGCGGTATCTGCGGCTGGTGCCTGGAGCTTCTGTGGACCGGTTTTCTTTCCTTTCGGCGGCGTGAATGGAAGCTGACCGGTCATTCTTCCCTGTGGATGTTTCCTATCTACGGTATGGCAGCTTTCCTGAAACCGCTCTCAAACTTCCTTTGCAGCAAAAAATGTTCTTTTCTCCTGCGTGGCTTTCTATATATGCTGTTTATTTTCACCGCCGAATATATGAGCGGAAGCCTTTTGAAAAAACATCACTGCTGCCCGTGGGACTATTCCGGGACACATTTTCAGATAAACGGTGTGATCCGTCTGGACTATGCACCGCTCTGGTTCTTCTGCGGTCTGCTTTTTGAATATCTGAATCAGAAAAATGGCTCAACTTCATCTTGAAATCTGTCTGCAAATGGTATATGATAAAGAAAATCTGAAGTTAAAAGGAGGAAATTATGAGACATATAATGAGTCCGCTGGATTTCAGTGTGGAAGAACTGGATCAGCTCCTGAATCTGGCCAATGATATTGAAGCAAACCCAAAAAAATACGCCCACGCATGTGAAGGCAAAAAATTAGCGACTCTTTTTTACGAACCAAGCACACGTACCCGCCTCAGCTTTGAAGCTGCTATGATGAATTTAGGTGGTAATGTACTTGGTTTTTCTTCGGCCGATTCCAGCTCCGCTACAAAAGGAGAGACCGTTGCAGACACCATTCGCATGGTCGCATGTTATGCCGACATCTGTGCAATGCGTCATCCAAAAGAAGGTGCACCGCTTGTGGCATCCTTACATTCTCCAATCCCGGTGATCAATGCCGGAGATGGCGGACATCAGCATCCGACCCAGACACTTACGGATCTTCTGACGATCCGCTCCCTGAAAGGAAGACTGGACAATCTGACGATCGGTCTCTGTGGTGACTTAAAATTCGGACGTACCGTTCACTCCCTGATCAGTGCATTGGTCCGCTACACCGGAATCCGTTTTGTCCTGATTTCTCCGGAAGAGCTGCGTATCCCAAGTTATATTCGCGACGATGTGCTGCGTGAGAACAACATCGAATTCGAAGAAGTAGAACGTCTGGAAGATGCACTTCCGAAGCTGGATGTCCTTTATATGACCCGTGTACAGAAAGAACGTTTCTTCAATGAAGAGGATTATGTCCGCATGAAGGATTTCTATATTCTTGACAAAAAGAAAATGGAACTTGCACCGCAGGATATGATCGTTATGCATCCGCTCCCTCGTGTCAATGAGATCGCAGTTGAAGTTGACGATGACCCAAGAGCTGCTTACTTCAAGCAGGCTCAGTATGCTGTCTATGCACGTATGGCTCTGATTCTTACACTTCTGGAGGTGAAAGTATGTTAAATGTAGGTCAGTTAAACGAAGGTGTGGTTCTCGACCACATCGAAGCAGGAAAGAGCATGTCCATCTACCATTATCTGAAACTGGATCAGCTGGACTGCTGTGTTGCCATCATCAAAAATGCCCGCAGCAACAAAATGGGCAAAAAAGATATCATCAAAGTAGAATGTCCGGTTGACATGCTGGATCTTGATATCCTTGGTTTTATCGACCACAATATCACCGTCAACATCATCAAAAACGGTGAGATCGTAGACAAGAAAAAGCTGCACCTTCCAAAACAGATCGTCAATGTGATCAAATGCAAGAATCCTCGCTGCATCACATCGATCGAGCACGGACTGGATCAGGTCTTTGTCCTTTCCAATGAAGAAAAGGAAATTTACCGCTGCAGATACTGCGACGAAAAGTATCACGCTTCAAAATCCAAACATAAATAATAAGATGTGGGTGTCAAAAGTCCCCAACTATGATGCCTACGGATTGTTCCGTGCGTTGCACTCCCACAATCCTCCCCAGTATTCGCATATCGTGGGATTATCATCCCACTTTTATGCTCATATCGGGGCGGGTCCCAAGGTCTTTCACCCAC
>NZ_JBKVNQ010000016.1:0-45985 GCF_046967715.1 Hominisplanchenecus sp. | reverse complement strand
AAATGGGGAGAAATTTCTCATTTTAACTTGTACTAAATCTTGACATAGGACCATAGCAACCAATAGGGTTTGTCAAGTTTTTTGTGTAAGTTTTAAGAAAAAATTTTATGGGGATGGGAACCTCCCCATTGTTAGAGTTTTATACTTTTACAAATTAACTCGTCAAAGCATCCTTGACAAGCATCCCCATTTCATCGTTTAAAGCTCTGGATTCCTGATAGGCACAGAACAGACACTCATAAGCTTTTTTGAGTATTTCCGCTTCTTGTTCCTGATCTGCAGCTTCCAGTGTCTGTAAACGGTGATGGATTTTTTTCCATTTCTTATGCAGTTCTTGCAAGGAGTAATAATATTAAAAGCCGCAACTCTTCCAGAACATGTACATATGTATGTATCGATTCCGCCGAAATTAAATGTATCAAAAACAATAGGTCGAATCAAAGGAAAGAGTGCATTAATGATATTCGACAGACATCCAGAATATAGAGACAGAAATAATCGTCACTTTTGGGCAAGAGGATACTATTGCGAAACGGTAGGTAACGTCAATGAGGAAACAATAAAACAGTATATACAAGAACAATATGAAAGAGATCGTTTAGAAGGGGACTCAAAAAAGTAAAAAAGAGCCGATTTTAAGCGGACACCAGTAACTAAAGGAATGCTTTGTTAGACCGCCTTCAGGCGGAAATGCAATATGCCCTGGAAGGGCAAACACAAACCATCAGCAGAGCTGGTAGTACTGACTGAATTTGGCGGAGAAATTTGCAATAACTGAATTTGGCGGAGAAATTTGCAATATTGATTTTTGAAAGTAAATATGATAGCATATCTATATTTAGGGTACTTGAAAGAGTAAAAAGTATATGCCATAGAACAAGGTTTGAAAATTGGTATTAGATGAAATGATTTTTCAAAAGGAGGTGTAAGTATGTTTTTGAGGGCAAGTACGAAATCTGTTCTGGAAAAATCGTTAGGAGTGACGGCTAAAGAACTTGCAAAAATGGATTATGATCAAGAGATATCTTTTGTAAAAAGCAAGACAGGTAAAAAGCTGTTTTTTTCTAAAGTAGTAGATCATCGCATTGTGGCTCGAGGTAATCATACAATTGCAACAAAAAGAATCATGACAATGGAAGAAGTTGACAAGCAGATAGCGGGATGGAAAAAGGATGAGAGAAAGTACTAAAGTTGATTCAAGCTTTTTTGTGATCATAAAGAGGAATTAGATGAGATTTTTAGAACATATATTGAAGATATCAATCCGTTTATTGTGAAATTTGAATCCCAGAAAAATGAATTTTCGATAGAAGTTCTTAATGAAATTCGTGCAATATATGGTCATATAGTTCGTGCTGCGATGGCCGAGGATGATGAGGATGTTTCGAGAAGTATCGGAAAAATGTAAGCTCATTCTAAAAGAGTATTACTTGATTGTCTGAAATGCATAGGAATTATTTATCATGATGAATATATTGATTTTATGAAAAGATACGAAAGTGTAGATTTAACGTTTATTGATAATGGTAACTTCATCAGAGATGCTGTCAAATTGTATAATGAATCGGTTGAATTATGGCAGGATGCTAAAATTTCCGAAACATCTAATGTTAGTGAAGAGGTTATTTACGATAAGTATCAGGATGCATATGAACATTATGTGAAGCTGTATGATTTAATAAGTGATGCTGAAGAAGGTGCAGATTTTTTACAGCATAAAGCAACCCAAAAAGAATTATTAGCAAAAAAATCTTATTATATAGGTGTTGTTATTGGTGTACTTGGAATAA
Organism: Hominisplanchenecus sp.; assembly: GCF_046967715.1. NCBI lineage: Bacteria > Bacillati > Bacillota > Clostridia > Lachnospirales > Lachnospiraceae > Hominisplanchenecus > Hominisplanchenecus sp. The sequence continues at coordinate 44,195 of NZ_JBKVNQ010000016.1, read as the reverse complement.
TAAGTGGTATAGTTGTTGCGTTAATCTTTTGATAAAGAGATATTTTTGTATAAGTGAAGGAATAGTAGGGAGGGAAACCACCCTGTTTTTATAATTTGGCGTTTAGTTTATTTTCGGTATTTTTCAAAGATAAAAAAGTAAATGCGAATAGTGGAGATAAAAAGTATGGATAAGAATAAAAATGCACACCCTTTTTTGAGAAAATTTATGTTGCCACAAGATGATTATGAAATATTTAGATTTTCCGGCAGTACTTTGAAGGATGAAGAGGGGGAAAGACGATCGGACAGGAAGAAATAGCAGAGGTTATTAATAATTTGCACGAAATAAAAGTAGTGGATTTGAATCATGGAAATATATATCTGAAAGAGTATATCTGGGGAACACAGTAGAGTGACGTTTGGGTTGAAGAAAAACTGAATTAAAAAAGTTTATTAATGGGCAAGCAATAAAAAGATGGTAAAGATATTGCTGGACAGATATCGGTAAAAGGGAAAGAAGGACAATCCATATGAATAAAGCAGAAATTAAGATTGTGGAGGAGCAGATTAACAACTGCTGGCAGGTGGCGTCTGAGATCATTGAAGAGTTTGATATGTATGGCGGCGGTCCGGAAGAGGAAGAGAACAGGGCTTGTGAAGAACTGGAAAAGATGCAGGAGCTTTTTGAAGATCATAATTTGCCATGGCAGTTTAAGGAACGACTTTATCTGGCGGATTATCTGGTAGAGAATTGTGATGGGTATTATCAAGATATCGGAATTTCAAAGAGAAAAATAAAAGGAAAAGATTATTGATGGGGTTATTGGATAAATGGTAAATGTTTATGCATGGAATTATCACCGAATCTTTCTGATCATGTTGTTTTTGCTTATCCTCTGGCGGATTTTAGCAAGGTATATAAGAATCGACATCTGGAAGATTTTAAATTTGTTTGGAGCAGGGGTATCGTTTTTTCTGATTCTCAAGTTCACGGTGCTGGGGAGAATACCTTCCGGTCTGCATCAGTTTGTGGTGATAGCACCTTATTCGAATGAGTTCTTTCGGGAGTTACTGATGAATGTCTTTTTATACTTTCCACTGGGACTTACGCTCGGGGAGCTGATAGGCTGGCATCGGATCTGGCTGGCTCTGGTTCTGGCAATTGTGATCGAGAGCTGGCAGTATGCGGCCGGGACGGGCATGGCGCAGGTGACGGATGTGATCTGCAATACGCTGGGAGCCTGGATAGGCGGTATAGCTTTTCAAAAAAGAAAGCATTGCTTGTGAAAAGCTGTTGCAGATAGTATAATGGTGGAATTATTTTGAAGTCAAGAGAAAGCAGAGGTGTTTCATGGTCGATGTACATACACACATTCTCCCGCACCTGGATGACGGGGCTTTTGATTTGGAGACTTCGGTGCGGATGGCGGATCTTGCTGCACGCAGCGGAGTGTTTCATATGGCTGCGACCAGTCACGGGAATTATTATGATTATACGTTAGAGGAATACAGGGAAAATTTTGAGAGGCTTCAGGCGGAACTGCGTGACAGAGAGATTCCGGTGAAGCTTTATTCAGGTATGGAGATTTTTATGGATGAGAAGGCCGCAGATCTGCTGGATCTGGGGGAGCTTCTGACGTTAAATGGGACAAGATATGTCCTAGTGGAGTTTGATTTTGAAGAAAATGTCGAAAAAGTGTATAAATATGTTGCCGATTTGCAGACGAGAAGGTATAATATAGTTTTAGCACACCCGGAACGTTATCTTTTTGTGCAGAGAGATCCTGAGTTTGCCTACTTTCTGGCGGAACAGGGCTGTGCACTTCAGGTAAATAAAGGGAGCGTTCTTGGGCAGTTTGGAAGAAGATGCAGAAATCTTGCAGAACAGTTTCTGGATGATGGGATTGTCAGTGTGCTGGCTTCGGATGCACATGACTTTGAGTATCGTACCCCATCGATGAACAGACTGGTGGCATACCTTGAGAGGCGATATTCGAAAAAGCTGATTCGTATGTGGCTGTCGGAGAATCCGAGCCGCATATTAAACGGGATGCCGATTCTCACTACATAAAGGAGTACAGCGATTATGGACAAAAGAAAGGTCTTGGCAGGGGCAGTTTGTGTTCTTTCCCTGGTTGGAGGCTGTGTTTATTATTCAAATGCACAGAAGCAAAAGGATATGGAACCGCCGGTTCTCAGTGCGGATGCGGAGAAGTTTTCAGCAAGCATTAAAGCGGATGAGAAGAAGCTGATCTCCGGCGTGACGGCATTTGATCAGAAGGACGGGGACGTATCGGACAGCATACTGATCGACAGTATCAAAAAGAAGGAAGGCACGGACAGTGATTTCCTGATTACTTATGTGGCCTTTGATAAATCAAGCAATATGGCATCACTTACAAGAACACTTCATTATTCTGACTATCGTCAGGCACATTTTTCCTTTGAACAGGCATTGCGTTTTCCGGAAAATCAGGAGATTGATCTGTTGTCTTATTTTACGGCGGACGACTGTATTGACGGGGATGTCACACCATTTATTACTTTGGATGGTGATAAGGAGGTCTTGGAAGGAGAGCCGAAGAAGGGGATTTATGAGTGCACGGTCAGTGTGACGAACAGTGTTGGTTATACGACGACGCTGCCGATCAGTGTGGAAATCTATGAGGATGGATACGATGAGCGAAATCAGCGTCCGCAGATCATATTGAATCAGTATATTGTATACATGGAAAAGGGCGAACAGCTGGATGCAAGTGCTTATCTGGATTATATCGAAGAGGGAGGAGAAACCTTTGCAGTTTCAGGAATAACTTCATCTGTGGAGGGGACTTCAGAGAGCGAACAGCAGAGTACAGCAAGTAAGCAGATTTCCATGGAGAATATTGAAATCACTTCGAAGGTTGATACGGAAAAGGCCGGAGTTTATACGGTAAATTATCATTATACATCGGAGGAGACAGGATACGACTGCAATGCAAATCTGATCGTGGTCGTTGAGTAGGAGGGGACAGATGAATCAGGAACATTATCAAAATGCAAATACACAGCCGTATGATGTGAAATACATAAGTCGCTGCCTGATGAGAAATGCACTCTTTATTCTGATGTTTGCATGTCTGGCAGGCGTGTTTTCTTATATTTTTCTGGATCACTATAAGAAGGATACTTACACGGCAAGTGTCAATCTCTATGTGATCCCAAGAGACAATGCGAGCACAAAATTCAATTCAAATGGGATCAGTTCAGCGGTATCCCGATGCGTCAGTGCCCTGAACAGTGATATGATGAAAGAGCAGATAAAAAAGGAAAAGGATGCGAATAAGCTGAAGGGAAATCTTTCGGCATATGCCGCCGGAAGCACCAACATCATTGTCATGAGTGCGACGAGCAGTTCGGCGGAGAGTGCATGCCGCCTGTTGAAAGCCGGTATTGATAATTATCCGAAACTTTCCGGATATTTCCAGACGGGATATCTGCTGAAGAAGATTGGAAGTTTTGAAGGGAATGGGATTACGGTCAATCATGCAGATGCACCAATCAGTGCACTGAAGGTGGCACTTCTGGTGCTGATTGCAGGATGTGGTCTGGTTGGAGCAATGGCAGTTTTCACTGACAAGGTACATAGTGTCGAACAGGCACAGCAGTTGCTGGATATGGATGTCTTTGGAGCGTTACCGTTTGTAAAGAAAAAACAGGAACAGAAGTCGATTCTGATCACAGATCCAAGGACTTCTTCGCAGTATGTGGAAGCTGTGGACAAGATCGTTACAAAGCTTCGCAGAAAGATGCACGAAAATCATTATAAAGTGCTGATGGTGAGCAGTCTGAAAGAGAATGACGGAAAATCTACGGCAGCAGCGAACCTTGTACTGAATCTGGTGCAGCGTGGTAAGAAAGTAGTTCTGGTGGACTGTGATATGCGAAGATCTGCCGTCTGTAAGCTTTTTGATATTGACATGAAAGATCAGAAACAGCTCTATGATTATCTGACAGAAGAGAGTACACTTCAGGATGTTTTGATTGAATATGGTCAGGACGAGCGTAAGTTTTCTTGTATTTTGCAGAAAAAAGCAGTCTCTGAGCCGGAAAAATTGTTTGATTCGGAGCGATTTGAACATATGCTGAAGGAACTGTCCGGAAGTTTTGACTATGTGATCCTGGATACGGCACCAATCGGCATTGTACGTGATGCGGAGATCATTGCCGGATATGCGGACTCTGTTTTTATGGTCATGAAGCAGGATGAGGTGCATGCAGCATCGGTCAATGATGTGATCGATATTCTGGAGGATGCAGGATCTGTCGTAGTCGGTGGTGTCCTGAATATGGCAAAGGGCGAGAAAATTGCGGGAAACGGCTATCACAAGTATAAGTATGGAAGCTATTACTACGGATACGCTTACGGAAAGGATGGACAGCATGCAGGAAAGTGATAAAGTACGTGCAGAAAGAGTGAGAACAGGACAGCAATATGGTGCCGGTCAGGAAGGAATTGATCTTTTCAGCATGATGGATGATGCACTGCGGTGTTTTCAGAAGTACTGGCTGCAATTTTTATTGCTGATCGTGATCGTGACTGCAGTTTTTATTATTTATGGAAACAGACAGTATGTTCCACAATATCAGGCAAAAGTGACTTATGCGGTAAATAAGACCGGAGATTCGGATACAGATGCTTCCATTGCACAGAGACTGAGCAACAGTATCAGCGTGGTTACGAAAACAGGAGATTTTAAGGATCGCCTGTTTGCAGATGTGGAAGAAGAAAATGTCAATCCGAATTATGTGATATCCTCTGCATATACGGACAACTCCAACTTATTTTCTGTTACGGTGACGGCAAACAATTATAACAATGCCAATATGCTGCTGGATCTTCTGGAGAATATGTATCCGGAATGGGTGGCAGGATCCAATGGTACGATGGAATTACAGGTTGTGGATCGGGCTTTGGCAGGCGAAAATCCCGTAAATGGTTATTCAGCGATGAAGCAGCTGGTGGAGGGTGTGTTGGCTGGCGTGATCTTGTGTCTGGCAATCGCAGCATTGTATGCACAGTTGATCAGGACGGTTCGCAAAGAAAGTGATATGAAGAAGATTACGTCCAAAGGATGCATCAGTCTGATACCGGAGATTGCAGTCAAGAAACGTGAAAAGAGTAAGAAACAGCAGCTTCTGCTGAGCAACAAGCGTGTGGACTGGGGATTTAAGCAGTCTGTGCAGGCGGCTCAGCTTCGTATCGAGAAACAGATGGAACAGGAACATAAACAGGTTCTGCTCGTTTCCAGTACGCTTCCACAGGAAGGAAAGAGTATGACGGCAGTCAATCTGGCACTGGCATTTATGCAGCATGAGAAAAAGACAGTTCTGATCGATGGAGACCTCAGAAAGCCATCCGTTGCAGAGATGCTTGGAATGGAAGAACAGAAGGGACTTGCAGAGTATCTGAAGGGAAATGCCAAGGTTAAAGAGGTTTTGCAGAAAAAAGGAGATCTGACGGTAATTCAGGGTGGAAAGGTGCATGGCAATATATCCAGCCTGATGGATGAGAGCAGAATGGAAGAACTTATGACTTTTCTTAAGTCAGAATTTGACTATGTAATCATCGATACACCGCCGGCATATCTGTTTTCGGATGCTGCGATCCTGGCGGGATATGTAGATTGTGTACTTTATGTTGTACGTCATGACATGGCAGAAATTCCGCAGATTGAGAAAGGAATGGAATCTTTTATTCAGGAGGATAAACTGCTTGGATATCTGATCAACAGAAGTCAGAAAGGATTCGCTTCTTACGGAAAATATGGATATGGAAAATACGGATATGGAAAATATGGCTACGGCAAATATGGCAAGTATCAGAGATATGTAGATGTGAAAGAAGACGATATGGACACGGAAGATTCCTTATAGTGGAGGCATAACAGATGAGAAGAAAAAGATGGCTGACCGTTGCAATGGTTGTGACAGCAGCAGTGGCTGTGATGATGGCTGCGACCTCTTATAAAGAAATCGGGAAGAAACTGGAGATGCAGGGTGAGGATCAGCAGACGATGCTGGTTGCCGGGTATGAGCTTCAGACAGAAACAGCGAAAGAAACAGAAAAGAATAAGAAAAAAAGCACGAAAGTAAGTGAAAAAGAAACGCAGGCAGGCGAAAGTACAGTAACAGAAGCAAGCACTGCAAAGACAGAAACTTCTGATACAGAGATGGCATCGGAAACGGAAAAAGAAACGGAAACAAAAGAGACAGAAACCCAGACTTCGGTCTCTGCAGATCCGTCAAAGCCGGTTCTGAAATTAAAGCAGAAAAAGATAGAGATCAAGGTCGGCGATGCGTTTGATGCGGTTTCGCAGGTAGCTGAGATCACCGATGATACCGATGATCGTTCTGCTCTGTTCCGTCAGATTGAGGTCCACGGTGACTACAGCACGGATGAACCGGGCACTTATACGCTGACTTACACGGCGATGGACAGTGACGGCAATGTATCTGCTCCGGTTACGCTGGAACTGGTAGTGAAAGGATAGGATTATGGGAGTATTAACGAGTATCAGCAGAGGCCTGGAGGCAGTTTCGACTCCGCTTGGCGTACTGCCGGACATGGTATATGCGGCGGCAGCCGCAAGCTTTCTGCTTCTGCTTATTGTGTACGTTTTTGTAACACCATCCTGGAGAGAAAAAAAGAGAAAGCGTGGCAGGGTCATCTGTGTGTGGCTGATGTTTGCGATTTATGTGCTGCTGATCCTGGCGGTGACCATTCTTGGAAAGAGAACCGGAGATTCTGCGGTGGATATGGGGATCTTCACAGGAAGCTGGGTGATGGAAACGCTGGTAAAAGTGGCAGCAGGTACGGTCGCTTTTGTTCCACTTGGAGCTTTGATCATGATCCTGATGAAAGGAAAGTATCAGGCTGCGAAGAGTATGGGTGCGTCGTTTGCATTAGCACTTTGTGTGGAAATACTCCAGCTTGTCTTAAAGACGGGAGTTTTTGATCTGGGGAATCTGCTCTTTCATACGATCGGTGCCGGTATTGGTATTGTGTTTGTGATCGTTTGGAAATATGCGTTTTCCAGGAAAAGTGCGTTCTCTTATGCCATGCGTCTGATGCTGAGTATTCTGATCGTGTTGATGCTTCTGGAAACGGCGGCGTTCGGAGCTTATCATGTACTGCGTACGACCGGACAGGAACATATGGATGAGAACATCAGTGTGGCAGAAAATCAGATGATTTCAAAAAACACTGACGGAAGTGATGCAAAGGTTTCTTCCGACCCGGATGTGATCTGGTACAATGGCAAGGCTTACCGCTATAATCACGATCTGGTGACGATGCTGGTCATGGGCATTGATCAGGAGAGTGATACGATCGAAGAAAAGGATGATGTTTCCGGTGAGAGCGGTCAGGCGGATACCATTTTTCTGATGGTTATGGATAAGAGCAAAGATGAGATCAAAATGATCAGTATTTCGCGAGATACCATGACACAGATCAAGACGTTTGATTATAAGGGAAATTATCTTGGAAAATCAAAGAATCATCTCGGACTTGCGTATTCCTTCGGGGATGGAAAGGTGACAAGCTGTCAGTACATGGTGGATGCTGTCTCCAACCTGTTCTATGGAATGCCGATCAATGGCTATGTGGCATTGAATATGAATGCGGTTGCCATGATCAACGATGCAGTTGGCGGCGTAACGGTGACGGTACCGGAAGATATGACGCAGGTTGATCCGTCCTTTGCAGAGGGGGCGACGGTGACGCTGACAGGAGATCAGGCGTTGAAGTTTACACGTTATCGAGATACGGAAAAGGATTTTTCCAACAATTCCCGTATGGAGCGTCAGAAACAGTACCTTGTGAATTTTATGGGACAGGCGGTGAAGGCGATGAAAGCAGATATGGGACTTCCGGTCGGCCTTTATCAGAGTCTTACGGATGATATGGTCACAAATCTCAGCCTGGATCGTTCGGTTTATCTGGCAACGGAGGCGATGGATATGCATTTTACTGCCGACGGCATTGTTTCTTTGAAGGCGAAATCCAAGAAGGGCAGTGTCTATGATGAGGTTTATGTAGATGATGATGCACTTTATGATCTGATCATTCAGACCTTCTATACCGAAGAACAGTCAGAAGGTGAGTCGAAGTGAAAAAAAGAACATGGAAGGTGATCGCGGTGATATCGTTTGCTGCGGCAGTGATCCTGACGGCAGTCGTTTTGCGGATTTATACACAAAGAGAACATGCCAGGCAGACTTATGAAGAAATGCAGCAGCAGAATTCCGAGAAACGGCAGACCGATACGCAGGAGTCGAAGGAACAGTCCAAGACAAAGGAAAAAAAGAAGAAGCTGGACATTCCGGTGGATTTTGAGACCTTACAGAAGGAAAATCCGGACATTTATGCGTGGATCACGATACCGGGAACGGATATCGACTATCCGGTTGTACAGGACAGCACGGATAATACGTACTATCTGAACCATGCGGCGGATACCAGTTTAAGTGACAGCGGAGCGATTTATTCGGAAAAGGAAAACGCCAAAGATTTTGATGATTATCTGACGGTGCTTTACGGACATAACATGAAAGACGGTTCGATGTTTGCAGGTCTGCACAAGTACGAGGATAAGACATTCCTGAAAGATCATAAGGATCTGACCATCTACACGCCGGATTCAATCTTGAAATATCGGATTTTTGCGGCCTATCTGACGGACAACCGTCATGTGCTGATGTATTATAATCAGGGAAAAGATGAGGAAAGCAGGGAGACTTATCTGAAAGATATTTTAGAGCAGCGAAATATGAATGCATCCATTGACACGAAGGCGAAGGTGGACAAGGACAGCAAGATCTTGACGCTCTCAACCTGCCATGCGGCCGGTAAGAATTACCGCTACCTGGTACAGGCATATCTGGTTAAGGAAGAGCACGAATAGAAGAAGAGGGAGTCTTCTCCCACTAAGATAAAAAGACCATATACCAAAACGGTATGTGGTCTTTTTTTGACTCCAACATCATATGATGCTAGGGTCAAAAGGTCTAACTCCACATGAGCTTGCTCATAGGTGGATGAAAGACCTTGGGACCCGCCCCGATATGAGCATAAAAGTGGGATGATAATCCCACGATATGCGAATACTGGGGCGGATTGTGGGAGTGCAACGCACGGAACAATCCGTAGGCATCATAGTTGGGTGCAAAAGATGCCTCGGCAGGATTTTGCAATGAAAATATCAGAAATGTTTTCTGAATTACAGGGAGGACTGAAATGTTCATAAAAACAAGGGAATACCAGGAGCTTTTTCTGGAGGCACTGCGTGCGGGGATCCGCGGGCAGCGGGTGGACTGGAAGGAGCGTTCCGTGCAGGAGTGGTCAGAGGTTTTTGCCCTGGCGGACATGCATCATGTGCTGCCGCTGGTTTATGAGGCGGTGGCGGAGTGCCGGGCAGCGGCTTTGGCGGATCGTGTGATGTTTGCAAAAGTGCGGGAAAAGAGTCTGCGGCTGATGGCACTTCAGAGGACGATGACCGAAGAATTTCTGGAGTTGTACGCTCATTTACAACAGATGGGTGTAAAGCCGCTGGCGGTAAAAGGAATCGTCTGCCGCAGTCTGTATCCGAATCCGGATGCGAGGCTTTCTGCTGATGAGGATCTGCTGATACCAAAAGAGCAGTTTGAGGCCTGTCAGGAAGCGATGTTTTTATATGGAATGCAGCAGTTAAATCCTGAGACTGGCACCGAGAACTATGAGACGGCTTATAAAAAAACAGGCGGCTTTCTGGTGATCGAGCTGCACCGGATGCTGTTTCCGGAAAATGAAAAATGGTGTATTGGATGGAATGGATTTTTTGATGAGATCCATAAACAGGCGATCGAAAGAGAGACAGAAGGTGTAAAAATCAATATGCCGCAGCCGACGGATCATCTGTTTTTTCAGTTCTGCCATGCCAGAAAACATCTGCTTGCTTCCGGAGTCGGGATACGGCAGATCTGCGATATTCTGCTGTTTGCCGAGTATTACGAGAAGGAGATTGATTGGGAGATTTTCTGGGATCGCATCCGGATGACGGATGGTATCCTGTTTGCAGAGGCGATTTTTCGCCTTGGTGTGCAGTATCTTGGTTTTGAAGAAAAACAGTTCTATTTTCCGGAAGGTGTGCATAGTATGAAACTGGATACGGAAAGACTGATGGAAGATATCCTGCACTCCGGCATTCATGGAAAAGGGACAAGGAGTCGCCTGCACAGTGGCACCCTTACGCTGCATGCGGCGGAAAAAAGAGGACTGTCAGGCATATTCCCCGATCTGTTTTACATGGCATTTCCGCCTGTAAAGAATCTTCTGTGGCGTTTTCCGTACCTGAAAAAGCATCCATATCTTCTGCCGTTTGCCTGGGGGCAGAGGCTCTGTGGATATCTCAGAGAAGGTCCGGTTTTAGGATCGGTAAAAGAAATCGTTAAGACTGGAAGAAAAAGGAAAGAGATTTTAAGAGAATATGGGATTTTCGGGGAAAAGAGAAGATGAATACAACAAGGGAAAGTGAGTGAAATATGGAGGCGAAGAGATTTGTATTGCGGAAAGTAGCAGGGGAAAACATCCTGGTGCCGGTGGGAAATACGGCTCTTACTTTTAACGGTCTGGTGACCTTGAATGAGAGCGGGGCGTTTCTGTGGAAACATATGGAAAAAAACAGGACGAGGGAAGAGCTGGTACAGGAGGTTCTGCAAGAATATGAAGTGTCAGAAGAACAGGCACGTCTGGATATCGGTCAATTTCTTACATATCTTGCAAAAGCGGGCGTTTTGGAATGAGGGATAAGAAAGGGACGCATCGATTCTGGGGTGTGCTGTTTTATCTGGCACTTATGGTCACGATTGTGTCTGCCTCTTATGCAGGCGTGAGGTTCTGCAGCAATCTGGTGACAGAACAGTCGTATGAAAGACTGCGGGATGCGGCGGAAGCGTTCGCAGTGGGGACAAAAAACGGGCAGCAGGGAAAAGAAAAAAATAAGGCAGCAAAGGGAATGGAACGTGAGTCCGAAGCCGGGGATGACGGGCCGGAAGGCATCGATTTTGCAGAGCTTTCGAGCATCAATCCGGATATTTATGCCTGGATTCGGATACCGGATACGCAGATTGATTATCCGGTGCTGCAAAGAGAAGAAGATGACACTTATTATTTGAGGCACAACAGCAGCGGAAGATATGCGTTTGCCGGAAGTATTTATACGGAAGAGGCAAACAGCAGGGATTTTAAAGATCCGATGACCGTGCTTTACGGGCACAACATGAGAGACGGCTCGATGTTCCAGAATCTTCATTTTTTTGAGGATGAAACATTTTTTGCGGAACATCCGGAATTTTTTATTTATTTGCCGGGCTACCGGCTGACATATGAAATTTTTGCGGCGTACCGCTTTGATGATACGCATCTGCTCGGGGCATTTGATTTTTCAAAGAAAAAGGGGCGAAGGGCGTATATCAGAGAAGTGTTTGCCGGGATTTCCATGGGACAGAATACAAGAGAGGATGTAAAGGTGACAGCAAAAGATAAATTTGTGACCCTGAGTACCTGCACATCTGATCAGGCAGACGGACGTTACCTGGTGCAGGCTGTTCTGAGAAAAAAAGAAAAAACCAGGCAGTAAAAAAGAGAAAGAAGGTGTGGGAATATGCAGACGGAAAAAAGAGCGGGCAGGGTGATGCGAAATGTGGCGGCCGTTTTGGTGATCATTCTGGCGATCGTGGCACTTTTTCAGGGATTTCGTATGAGGGGGAAAGAGGCACTGTTTCGCAATGTGTCGGTGGAAACGGAAAATCTGCCGGAAGAAAAGCAAAGCGGAGACGACAGGGCAAAGATCGCATGCGAACAGGGAAAGGAGGTCACATATCAGGGAGAGAAGTATGTGTACAACGAAGATCTGGTGTCGATCCTTTTTCTTGGGGTAGATAAGGAAGCGTTTGAAGAGGGCGGCACGGTCGGAGATGGAAAGGCAGGTCAGGCAGATGCACTTTTTCTTCTTGTGCTGGATACGAAAACCGGAAAGAGCCGCCTGATCGCGATCTCACGAGATACGATGACGGATGTCAACGTCTATTCAGACCTTGGAAATTTTATCGGAACGGAAAAGCTGCAGCTCTGTCTTGCCTACACGTACGGGGACGGAAAGGAGAAGAGCTGTGAGAATACGGTGAGAGCCGTTTCCAGGCTGTTTTACGGGATGCCGGTCGCAGCGTATGCGGCACTGGATCTGGATGCCATTGCAGTGCTGACGGATGCAGTCGGCGGTGTGGAGGTGACGGTCACCAAAGATCTGACGATCCAGGATCCGTCCCTGAAAGAAGGAGAGAGAAAGGTGCTGACCGGAGAGCAGGCACAGTGGTATGTGCGAAGTCGTCTGGTGAAAGAAAAGGAAGCGACAGCGGATGCCAACAGTGACCGCATCGAGCGGCAGAAGCAGTATCTTGCAGCTTTTGGAGGAAAAGCGGCAGAGCAGTTTCGAAAGAATCCGCTTTTTTTGTTGACTCTGTATCAGAAAATCAAGGATTTTTCAGTCACGAATCTTTCAGCAGCCGAAGTGACGTATCTTGGAACCCTGCTTTTTCGAGGCGGTTTTCAGGATGCCGGTATTTTAAGCATCAAAGGAGAAGCATCCATGGGAGAGACTTATGCGGAATTTCATGTGGATGAGCAGGCAATGTATGAGATGGTTTTAGAGGTGTTTTATCGAAAGGCGGGGAAGGATCATGAAAAATAAAAAACTTTGGATCACGGCAGTTTTGCTGTCCGGTATGCTGGCACTTCCGGTCCAGGCGGCAGTGATAAGTCCTGGCAGTGAGAATGTAAGAAGAAGTACGGTGACAAAGACGGCCGTTTCACCGAAAACAGGAGAAGGTACGGGAGAGTCTGTGGCTCTTCTGCTTGCCTGTGTATCGGCATCGGCAGCCGTTTTTGCAGACCGGAAACGGAAAGAGAAGACGGAATGAAAAAATTAAGGTGGTTTGCGATCACACTTTTTCTGCTCTCAGTGGCGGTCTATGCACTGAATCAGAACCAGATCCGACGAAAAACAGACCAAACCATACCGAAAATATCCATGGATCAGGATGAGATCCAGGTGAGTGTCAAAGATCCGGAGAAAGTATGGAAAAAGGGAATCACAGCTTATGATGAAAAAGACGGCGATATCACGGATTCTCTGGTGATCGAGAGTGTATCGACTTTTCTGGAAAAAGGACGCAGACTGATCTCCTATGCAGCATTTGACCGGGACGGCCACGTTGCGAAAGCATCCAGACAGCTGATCTACACGGACTATCATTCGCCGAAAATCTCCTGTGCAAAGCCATTTTCTTTCCCGGTTGGGACACAGGATATTCTGGATAGTGTCTATGCGACAGACTGCATCGACGGAGATATCTCAAATAAGGTGGAGATCACGGGGGATTCGGTGTTTTTCCTGAATATCGCCGGAGAATATGAGATCTGGCTGCAGGTGACAAACAGCTGCGGTGATATGGTGACGGTTCCGGTCACGCTTGAGATGGTGGATTACAGACAGCAGACGGAGAGGACAAAGCGTGCAGAAGCAGAAAAACAGATGGAAAGGACCAATCTGACAGAAAAAGCGACAGAAGAAACAGGGCAGAAAGAGACGGAAGGAGCAGAAAATGGAACAAAGGCGGGGTGAGTACAGGATGGATGGAGTGGACAGGGCACTGTCGTATACGGTTCTGACGGATGTTCTGCGGCAGTGGCTGGTGATTTTCTGTTTTGCCGTTTCGGCAGCATTGCTTGCGGCAGCTGTGATGCAGTGGCACTATCAGCCATCTTACACTTCCCAGGCGACACTTTATGTGACAAAAAAGGGACTTCCGAATAATGTCTATGACAATGAAAGTTCGGCACAGGTTATGGCAGAGCATTTTGAACAGATTTTAAACAGCAGTATTTTACAGAAAAAAGTCGCAGAAGAGATACATCTTGCGGATTTTGCAGGCAGTGCATCGGCAGAGGCGGTGGAGGGAACGAATCTGATCAATCTGGCGGTCACTGCGGCCTCACCGGAGCTTTGCTTTAAACTGATGCAGTCTATTTTGAAAAATTACAGCCTGGTATCGGACTATATGACAGGTAATGCAATCCTGGAGATCTTAAAGGCACCGAAGGTTCCGCTTACGCCGGATCAGCCGTTTGAGCGGCGAAATATCATGATCAAAGCATTTCTGGCTGCGGCAGCATGCTGGGTACTGATCTTCGGCGGGCTGTCCTGGCTGAAGGATACGATCCGCACGGAGGAAGACATTGAACAGAAGCTGGAGGCGAGACGTCTTGGTACGCTCTGGCATGAGCGGAACAGAAAAAAACGGACTGACATCCGCATAGACGATCCGCTAATCAGCTTCCGCTATATGGAATCCCTGCAAAAACTGACACAGCATGTCCAGAAAAAGATGGAGGAGCGAAAGGCACAGACACTGCTTGTGACCAGTGTGCTGGAAAAAGAGGGCAGATCGACCGTGGCGGAAAATCTGGCACTGGCACTTTCGATGCGAAAAGAGAAGGTTTTTCTGTTAAATGCAGATTTCCGGAAGCAGAATGCGTCCTGGCTTGCCGATGAAGAAGGACATTTGAAAATAGAAAATTTTCAGAAATTGTTGGAGAACCTGAAAAAAGAGAATGATTATGTGATCATCGATACGCCGCCGTTTTTGCAGAATGCGGATACGGAGGAGATGGCACAGATGGCGGATGCGTCACTTCTGGTTGTTGCAGAGCACCGGGCACAGGCGAAAGATCTGAATGCGGCACTGGATCTTTTAAATGCACAGGGAGAGAAAAATCTTGGCTGTGTCTACAACAATGCACATGTGGAATTTTTAAGACCGATGGCCTCTTATGGCTATCAGTATGCATATCATTACGGCAGATATGGAGGACATTATGAACGGTGAGATGAGATTGGAGGATGGAAGGATCGACCTTACCTCTCTGGCAGAGACGATGTGGAAACAGGGCAGACGCTTCTGGTGGCTTTTGCTGCTTCTTGCAGGGATCGGGGCAGCTGCCTGTTCTTTTCTTGTGAAAAAAACTTATCAGCCGGTCTATACTGCATTTGCTGCTTATGCGGTGAGCAGTGATTCTGTCTATGCGGGAAATAAAAACTATGAGCAGAAAGTAGCAGAACAGATCGGCGTTGTGTTTCCTTATATTTTAACGAGCGATGTACTGCGGGAAAAAGTATGTGAAAAGATGGGGACAAAGACCATGCCGGGAAGTATCGATGCATCGGTGGTTCAAGATACTAATCTGATTACGATCCGGGCAAGGGCTGCAAGTGCCGGCAGGGCGTATGAACTTCTGCAGGCAGTGCTGGCATGTTACCCGGAAATCCTGCATCCGGTGACCGGTGTATTGAAGATGGAGCTTCTGGATGAATCCGGTGTGCCGCATCAGCCGGACAACATTCCGGATGGTCGAAGGGCAGCTCTTGAAGGGGCAGCGGGTGGAAGCCTGCTTTTTATTCTGATCGTGCTTTTTGGTGCCATGGCGAAAAAGACCGTCAAAAACCGGGAAGATCTGCAGAGACTGACGCAGATCCATTATCTGGGAAGTCTTCCGAAAACCAGGGCAAAAAAGAGATCGGCTGCCTTTTTAGATGCCCGGTATGCCATCTGTGCAAGACTGGAAAAGGAGCTGAAAAAGAAAAACATGCATACGCTTCTTGTCACCAGTGCCGTTGCCGGGGAAGGAAAGACCACCGTTGCCTGCAATCTGGCACTGGGGCTGGAAAAGAAAGGCTATTCGGTACTTCTGCTCGATGCGGACTTAAGAAAACCGGCTGTTTGCCGGACGATTCAGCTGGATTCTGGTACGGAAGGGGCGTATGAAGTCCTGACCGGGCAGAGAACGGCAGAGGAGGTAAAAATCCGCTGTCGGGATACACAGCTCTATGTCATTGCAGGAACGAAAAGCCTGTCATCCACGCAGCAGATCCTTGGAACAGGGAAAATCGCAGAGATCATAAAACAGCTGGAAAAGGAGGCAGATCTGGTGATCGTGGACACACCGCCGGCCGGGATTTTGTCGGATGCGGCAATGCTTGCTTCCTGCGTGGACGGAGGTGTTTTTGTTGTAAGACAGGATTTTGCTGATGTAAGGATCCTGACGGAAGGAATAAGAGAACTTTCCGAAGCCGGGATGGAGTTTGCAGGGTGCATTTTAAATCAGACCGAACACAAATAGCAGTGGACAATGGGAACGGTTTCTTATATAATGAAAAGTATGGAATAAGATAACAGTTACTTAAGATAGATCTAAGGAGCGGATGAAATATCCGCTTTCTTCGATTCTGCAAGAAGAGAGGAAAGACATGACAATAAGAGAATGTTACGAAAAGACCGGGTCTGATTACGAAAGTATTTTGAAAAGATTTGGCAGCGAAGCGATGATCCAGAGATTTGCACTGAAGTTTTTAAAGGACGGCAGTTTTTCGGATCTGAAAAATGCCCTGGAAGCAAAAGACGGAGAAAGAGCTTTCCGTGCAGCTCACACGCTGAAAGGCGTATGCATCAACCTGGGATTTGACCGGCTTTATAACGTAAGTGCAGAGCTGACAGAGAAACTGCGAGGCAGAGAGATCGAAGAGAGCGAAGAGCTCTTTGAACAGGTTGAAAAAGAATACCATGCCCTGACTGCTGTATTAAAGCAGTACGAATCAGAACTTTAAAAAGATCGGAAGAAGATCGGATGCGAAAGAGAAAATTGCAGTGAGGAGATGAACTTATGGAATCGGCAAACGGTATAACAAGGCAGCAGGCAGAAGACGAAATGCAGCTTTTCAAGAAAGTCTTTACCGTTGTGCGGCTGCTGGATGGAGAACATCTGGAGCAGATGCATAAGAGATGCAAGCTGGACTGTAAAGACGAAAAAGAGAAAAGTGAGTGCTATGAAATATGGAATAAAGACCATCCGTGTGAAAACTGCACTTCCCTGCAGGCACTGTATCAGCGGACACAGAAGACCAAGCTTGAATTTATCGAGGATGAGCTTTATCAGGTCACTTCCAGATACATAAAAGTAGACGGAAGAGACTGCGTGATGGAGCTTGTCAAATACATGGACATGGATACGCTGGTGGATTCCCGTGGCTGTGAAAAGCTGGTCAATCAGCTGATCGAGTATGATCAGAGATTGTATAAAGATGCACTGACCGGTGTATATAACCGTCGCTATTTTGAAGAGCAGATCAAAAAAAAGAATGAAAATGCCGGGGTGGCTGTCATTGATATGGATGACTTCAAACTGTGCAACGATACGCTCGGCCACAGTGTGGGAGATGCCGCACTCAGAACGATGGTAAAGACAGTTAAACACTGTATCCGCAAGACGGATATCCTGATCCGTTACGGTGGAGATGAGTTTATTCTGATTCTGGAGAACATCAAAAAAGAAAATTTTTTCAATAAACTGGTCCAGATCCAGAGTGATATCCATGCTGCAAACGTACCGGGATTTCCAAAGCTTCAGCTTTCGGTCAGTATCGGCGGAGTGATATCCTCAAAAGAGACGGTCGAGCATGCAGTTATGCAGGCAGATAAACTGATGTATCAGGCAAAAGAGCATAAAAATATGGTTGTTACGGAAGATAATGCCTCCTATGTTGCACCGGGAGTGGCAAACAGAAAGGCACGGCAGCAGATTCTGATCGTGGATGACTCGGAGATGAACCGTGCCATTCTTTCAGAGATGCTGAAAAAGGATTTTGATATTCTGGAGGCAGAAAACGGAAAAGAATGTCTGGATATCCTGCAGCAGTACGGCATGGGGATTTCCCTGGTGCTGCTTGATATCGTAATGCCGGTTGTGGATGGATTTGAAGTGCTGGATATGATGGTACATAACCGCTGGATCGAGGACATTCCGGTCATTATGATCTCCAGTGAGGATTCAGAACCTTATATCCGGCGTGCTTATGAGCTTGGCGTATCAGATTATATCAACCGTCCGTTTGATGCAAAAGTAGTATATCAGAGGGTATATAATACAATCAAACTGTATGCAAAACAAAGAAAACTGGTGACGCTGGTTACCGATCAGATCTACGAAAAAGAAAAGAACAACCAGATGATGATCAGTATCCTAAGCCAGATCGTAGAATTTCGAAACGGTGAGAGCGGACTTCATGTATTACATATCAATATTTTATCAGAACTGCTTCTGGAGCGTCTGGTACAGAAGACGGATAAATATCAGATATCGGCACAGAGGCGTTCTCTGATCACGACGGCTTCTGCACTGCATGACATCGGCAAGATCGGCATCGATGACAAGATCCTCAATAAACCGGGCAGACTGACACCGGAAGAGTTTGATGAGATGAAAAAGCACACGATCATCGGAGAGTCTATCCTGAAAAACGTCGGTATTTATCAGAATGAAGAACTGGTGCAGCTGGCCATGCAAATCTGCAGATGGCATCATGAGCGTTATGACGGCAGGGGCTATCCGGACGGACTGAAGGGCGAAGAGATCCCGATCGAAGTCCAGGTTGTATCGATCGCAGATGTCTATGATGCACTGGTAAGCGAACGTGTCTACAAAAAGGCATATTCGCATAAAAAAGCAGTGGAAATGATCCTGAACGGTGAGTGCGGACAGTTTAATCCTCTGCTGCTGGAGTGTCTGCAGGATATTCAGGACCGTATCGATGAAGAGTTTCAGAATGTAGAAAATCAGAGCGAAGAAGAGAATCAGGAGCGAAAGGTACACGATCAGATCATGGAGACGACGGTGCTGGGCTGAGAAAAAGAGGGCAGTACTGTTGCTCTGCCCTGGAATGACGCTGCTGTGCGGCTGTTCCAAAAAAGCTGCTCTGCCTTGACTTTTGATGCAAATTTTGATATGATTGCGTCAGTAGTCGCAATACATCAGGAGGAACTGTCCAAGGCAGATCTGGCAGGTGATGAACGATTTATACAACAAAACGAAAAGGTGGGATTTTTGATGAAACAGTTTACTTACACAATTCAGGATTCAATGGGTATCCATGCAAGACCGGCAGGTCTGCTTGTAAAAGCTGCAGCAGCATTCAAAGACACAACGATCGAGATCAGCAGCAACGGCAAAAAAGCTGACGTTAAGAGAATCATGGCAATCATGAGCATGGGCGTTAAGCAGGGTGCAGAAGTAACCGTTACCTGTGAAGGTGCGGATGAAGATGCAGCAGCAGAAGCTATGGAGAAATTCTTCAAAGAAAATCTGTAAGAGTTACTGCCGTCAGGGAGACTGACAGAGTGATTTTAAAAAGTATAATGAAAGAGGCATGGCCGGAGACGGTTGTGCTTCTTTTTTAGTGGCAGGAAAAAGTCGCAAGCAGCAGTTTTTTTGGGGGTTCCGGCACCAGAGTGCAAAAGGCGGGTGAAAGAAGCCATGGATCGCGTGGCACTTCAGGCAGAACGCCGTATTGCGATTTTTGACGGGCATGTCCGGGAGGTGATGGAATGATCTTTCAGTCAATAAAAATGGCATGGAATTCCATCGCATCGAACAAGATGCGTTCCTTTCTGACGATGCTTGGCATCATCATCGGTGTGGCGTCTCTGATCGTACTGGTGTCAATCGCAGACGGAGCGATTCGGAAATGACGAAGATGCCTTTACGATCGTCAACCAGTCAGCTGTTATGGAAACGATGGAGAGCGTGACGAATACTCTGGCGTGGAAAGCCGCCAGAAAACATCCGATCGACGCACTGCGTTATTCTGGTTGACCAAACGGGAAAAACTTTATATAATAAAATCACGAAGGGTTTCGTGGTGAAATAGTCAAAAAAAGGAGAAATTTTCAGCGAAATAGGGAAATTTCTCCTTTTTTGTAATACCAGGGTTAAACCAATCAAAATGTATGTTGATCCGACAAAGCGATGAGGGAGGCAGAAATGAAAAGTATAGAAGAAAGATTAAAAAAAGCGGCACTGGGAGCAGGATGCCTGTTTCTGGCACTGGGAGCATTTGAAATGCAGAGCCATGCAGCAGATGCCGCATCCCAGGTGCAGTCAAGAGCGTTGCTGGTCACACGCGGTGACTACGAAGGAACGGAGTATGATCTGACACCGGGACCGCAGAATGACGGAGTGAATGTAAGCCGTATGTTACAGAATGCATATGGCGGACAGAATATTTCCATTACCACGGAAGAGAAAACGAAAACAAAAAGTGAATTAAAGAAGGCGATTCAGACTGCATTTGCAGATTCGGATGCGGACGATGTCAATTATTTTTATTATTCCGGGCACGGACAGCAGGATGGACTCTGTCTGGAAATGGGAAGAAGCCGTGAGAATGTTGTGACGCCGCAGGATCTCTATGACTGTTTTGCAGGTATCGAAGGGAAAAATGTGCTGATCATGGACTGCTGTTACAGCGGCACGATGGGTTCGCAGACCAGGAGCATTGGGCTGCAGAGTCTTCTTAAAAACACAGTCAGCCGGGATGAGGCAGCAGAAACTTTTGTCGATCAGTTTACGGAAGGTTTTGCACAGGCAGAAAAAGAAAATCAGGGATTTCAGAGTCGGACGGTGTTAAACAGCAGCCGTTTCCGTCTTCTGATGGCAGCGGCAGATGACGAACTTTCCAATCAGGTGATCCGAGGTGATAACAGCGATATCGGAGACGGCGGAAGCGAAAATGAGGAAGCATCTGCAGAACGTACAGAACCGAAACAGGCCTCCGCCTACGGTGTGTTTACCGGATCGCTGGTCTATGGAAACGGCATCCATGCAGAACTTGCAGAGACGGACGTTGATTTTGAGGATGCCACGATCGGCACGGCACCGGCGGATTATGACGGGGACGGAGAGATCACCTTTAACGAGATCAAACGTTTCACGCAGAACCATTGTGTTGCAAACCATATGCGGATGTATCCGTCAGACAATCAGGAGGTGTTCCTGCCGGCGGCACAGAAAGCAGAGAAGGCATCTTTTGAGAAAGCAGTTCTGCATTATGCAGAAGATGGAACGCCGAAACTTCAGATATCTTATCAGGCAAGAGAAACGCTGAATGCAGAGGCTGCCTGGTATTATGCAGGGTCTGCATGGGGCCTGCAGCAGCTTTTGTTTACCGTTTACGATCCGGAAGGACTTCCTGATTTTGAGAAAGATGCCGGTGTGGAGAAAGTGAATGGAAAATCCGGAATTTCACTGAAACAGGGAAAAGGCAGTTTTGAAATAACAGTCGGAGATGAGCAGACCAGATATTATTCCGGCTATTTTGCCTGCATGATCCGCACAGAAGGCTCAGATTTTTCTTATATCATACCATTTGCGGCTTCCGCAGAGGATCCTTCTCGTATCAATGATATGACGCTGTCGGCAGCGGAAGAACATGCACTTTCTTCTGAAGAGGAATGGGAACTTCTGGCAGATTTTGGATTTTATGTTTCCGAAGAAGGCAGCGATGCGGTACCGGAATTTCCGATACCGCTTATGAGCTGCAGGATCCTGGATGCAGACGGAAACACCGTGCGTGTGCTTGCGGATCAGGAAATGGCAGAGATCGTGCAGCCGGACGGCACGGGAGAGTATCAGTGCCGTGCTTATTTCTGGTGGGACTGCCGTGATGAAAAGGGCAATAAAGTGAAAGCAGGTACTTACACTGCAGTGGTAACGGCAGAAGATGCATCAGGCAGCAAAACACTGGAAAAGGAAGTAAAACTTGCAGAGGGCGGAAGTTCGGAAACCGAAACGGAGAGCGAATCCGAAACAGAAAGAGAAACAGAAACGCAGCAGCCGTCTACGGAAGCACCGAATCCGAATACCGGAAAAGAAACCGAAAAGAAAGATCCGGCCGGAAATCATACAGAAAGCACGGAGAAAAAGGAAGTGCAGAGTATTTCTCTTGTCAGCCGTTCTGCTTTTTCCGGTCAGGAAAAGAACGGTGCCAAAATCGTGATCGGAGTCAGAGAAAGTGTTCGTTTAAATCCGGTGATCACACCTGCTGATGCCGCAGATCAACGTGTGACTTACAAAAGCAGCAACAACAAAGTGGCAAGTGTCACACAGGGCGGTGTGATCCGGGCAAAGAAAAAAGGAAATGCCGTGATCACGGTCACAACTGCAAACCAGAAGACCTGCCGCATCAAAGTGACGGTCAGACAGGCACCAAAGAAGGTTACGATCGGTGCAAAAAACAGGACACTGAAAAAAGGAAAAACCCTCCGGCTCAGGGTGAAACTTCCGTCCGGAAGTGCCGCATTCGGCATCCGATACAACAGCAGCAGGAAAAAAATTGCCACGGTGGATGCAAAGGGAAACGTGAAAGCCATCCGGAAAGGAAGTACAGTGATCACTGTGAAACTTTACAATGGAAAGAAAGCAAGACTGAAACTTACAGTCAAGTAAACGTATTGATGAAATTGAACTGAAAATTGTAAAAAGAGTATAATAAAACTGAAAAAAGAGCTGGAATGTACAGCAAAAAATACAAGAAAAGAGTCTGTTTCCGTCGTTTCGGAAATGGACATTTTCTTTTTGTTGTGCTATAGTAAAAATATATGGGTAACAACAGATTAGTAATTTTTTTCAATAAGGATACTAATTGAATTCCGCAAAAGGAATCTTTTTATCCAGCATCATTTTAAGGAGGTATAATAAAATGGCTAGAAAAATGAAGACCATGGATGGTAACCATGCAGCAGCTCATGCTTCTTATGCATATACAGATGTTGCAGCTATCTATCCTATCACACCTTCATCTGTTATGGCGGAGGCAACAGATGAATGGGCAACTCAGGGAAGAAAAAATATTTTCGGACAGGAAGTTCAGGTAACAGAGATGCAGTCTGAGGCAGGTGCAGCAGGTACTGTACACGGATCTCTGGCAGCAGGTGCTCTGACAACTACTTACACAGCTTCTCAGGGTCTTCTTCTGATGATCCCGAACCTGTACAAGATCGCAGGCGAGCAGCTGCCGGGCGTATTCAACGTTTCTGCACGTGCACTGGCAAGCCACGCACTGTCAATCTTCGGTGATCATTCCGATATCTATGCCTGTCGTCAGACTGGATGTGCAATGCTCTGCGAATCCAGTGTACAGGAAGTTATGGACCTGACTCCGGTTGCTCATCTGGCAGCAATCAAAGGACGTATCCCGTTCATCAACTTCTTCGATGGTTTCCGTACATCTCACGAGATCCAGAAAATTGAAACATGGGATTACGAAGATCTGAAAGATATGGCAGATATGGATGCAATCGATGCATTCCGTAAACATGCACTGAACCCGAACCATCCTTGCCAGAGAGGTTCTGCACAGAACCCGGACATCTTTTTCCAGGCAAGAGAGGCTTGCAACCCTTACTACGATGCAATGCCGGCTATCGTTCAGGAATACATGGACAAAGTAAATGCAAAGATCGGTACAAACTACAAACTGTTCAACTACTACGGTGCTGCTGATGCAGAAAAAGTAATCGTAGCTATGGGATCTGTAAATGATACCATCGAAGAGACCATCGATTACCTGATGGCTGCCGGCGAAAAAGTCGGTGTCGTAAAAGTTCGTCTGTACAGACCGTTCTGTGCAGAAGCACTGATCGATGCAATTCCGGAATCTGTAAAACAGATCACGGTTCTTGACAGAACAAAAGAGCCGGGTGCTATGGGCGAACCGCTGTACCTGGATGTAGTAGCAGCTCTGAAAGGTTCCAAATTCGATGCAGTTCCTGTATATTCAGGACGTTACGGACTTGGTTCCAAAGATACAACACCTACTCAGATCGTTGCTGTATACAACAACACAGAAAAGAAAGTATTCACGATCGGTATCGAAGATGACGTTACCAATCTGTCTCTGCCGCTGGGCGAGCAGCTGATCACAACTCCGGAAGGAACCATCAACTGCAAGTTCTGGGGATTGGGAGCAGACGGTACCGTTGGAGCAAACAAGAACTCCATCAAGATCATCGGTGACAACACAGATATGTACGCTCAGGCTTACTTTGACTATGACTCAAAGAAATCCGGCGGTGTTACCATGTCTCACCTGCGTTTCGGTAAGAAACCGATCAAATCTACCTACCTGATCAAAAAAGCAAACTTTGTAGCATGCCACAATCCTTCCTATGTTCGTAAATACAACATGGTTCAGGAACTGGTTGACGGCGGTACATTCCTGCTGAACTGCCCATGGGATATGGAAGGTCTGGAAAAACATCTGCCGGGTCAGGTAAAAGCATACATCGCAAAGCACAACATCAAATTCTACATCATTGATGGTGTTAAGATCGGTATTGAGACAGGCATGGGTCCGACTCGTATCAATACCATCCTGCAGTCTGCATTCTTTAAACTGGCAAACATCATTCCGGAAGAAAGTGCGATCGAGCTGATGAAAGCAGCAGCAAAAGCAACTTACGGACGTAAGGGTGATGATGTCGTTCAGAAGAACTGGGCAGCTATCGATGAAGGTGCAAAACAGATCGTTGAAGTAAACGTTCCGGAAAGCTGGAAAGACGCACAGGACGAAGGTCTGGATACCAAAGTTGCAACAGGCGACCGTCAGGACGTAGTAGATTTCGTAAACAACATCCAGAACAAAGTAAATGCTCAGGAAGGTAATACACTGCCTGTATCTGCATTCAAAGATTATGTAGACGGTACGACACCATCCGGTGCAGCTGCATTCGAAAAACGTGGTATCGCAGTAAACGTTCCTGTATGGAATCCGGAAAACTGTATCCAGTGTAACCGCTGTGCATACGTTTGTCCGCACGCTGTTATCCGTCCGGTAGCACTGACTGACGAAGAGGTTGCTGCAGCTCCGGAAGGACTGAAGACTCTGCCGATGACCGGTATGAAAGAATATAAATTCACAATGACTGTATCCGCTTACGACTGTACCGGATGTGGTTCCTGTGCAAATGTCTGCCCGGGCAAGAAAGGTGCAAAAGCACTGGCTATGGAAAACATGGAAGCAAATGCCGGCGAACAGAAATACTTCGACTATGCAACAAAACTGCCTGCAAAAGCAGATGTGGTAGAAAAATTCAAAGAAAATACGGTAAAAGGTTCTCAGTTCAAACAGCCGCTGCTTGAGTTCTCAGGTGCCTGTGCAGGTTGTGGTGAGACACCGTATGCAAAACTGGTTACACAGCTGTTTGGTGACAGAATGTACATTGCAAACGCAACAGGATGCTCCTCTATCTGGGGTAACTCTTCACCGTCCACACCGTACACCGTAAACGAAAAAGGACAGGGTCCTGCATGGAGCAACTCACTGTTCGAAGATAACGCAGAGTTCGGTTATGGTATGCTGTTAGCTCAGAAAGCAATCCGTGAAGGACTGAAAGCAAAAGTAGAAGCTGTTGCTGCAAACGAAAAAGCTTCTGATGAAGTGAAAGCAGCCTGCCAGGAATGGCTGGATACTTACAGCGTAGGTGCTACAAACGGAACAGCTACAGACAAACTGGTAGCAGCTCTGGAAGGCATCGACTGTGATATATGCAAAGACATCGTCAAGAACAAAGATTTCCTGGCTAAGAAATCCCAGTGGATCTTCGGAGGTGACGGATGGGCTTATGATATCGGATTCGGCGGCGTTGACCATGTACTGGCAAGCGGCAAAGATATCAACATCATGGTATTCGACACCGAAGTTTACTCCAATACAGGTGGACAGGCTTCCAAATCTACTCCGACCGGTGCAGTAGCACAGTTCGCAGCAGGCGGTAAAGAAGTGAAGAAAAAAGATATGGCAAGCATTGCAATGAGCTATGGCTATGTATATGTAGCACAGATCTCCATGGGTGCTGACTTCAACCAGACGGTAAAAGCAATCGCAGAAGCAGAAGCATATCCGGGACCATCCCTGATCATCGCATACGCTCCATGTATCAACCATGGTATCAAGAAAGGTATGGCAAAAGCTCAGACAGAAGAAGAACTGGCAGTAAAAGCTGGTTACTGGCATTGCTTCCGTTACAATCCGGCTGCAAAAGCAGAAGGAAAAGATGCATTCACTCTGGACAGCAAGGCTCCGACAGGAGAATATCAGGAATTCCTGAACGGCGAAGTTCGTTACAACTCCCTGATGCGTTCTAACCCTGAAAAGGCTAAGAAACTGTTCGCTAAGAATGAAGCAGAAGCAAAAGCTCGTTATGAATACCTGAACAAACTGATCACACTGTATGGTGCAAATAAAACAGAAGAATAATGAGAAGATCAGCATTTGCTGATAATATAAAAGAGACCGCAGAGCGAAATGCCCTGCGGTCTTTTACGTGAATCTTGAATAATAAAATTGCATTTAATCGATGCCGACGCGGATACCGCCGGAGCGTTCACATGGCTGCAAAAGTACGCAGACCGGTTCGTTGCCGGACCATTCATAGGCATAGGATTCTCCGGAAGCCTGCCCGATCAGGTTTTTCCAGGAAAGATCACTGCGGATCTGCGGATCGCCATATCCGCGGCGGCTCATCCAGCAGATCACGGCATCCGGGTCTACAGAAATTGTAGCATGGCTGTCGGTGTTGTCCATGGCGATTGGGTTGCCGTCCGAGAGCACAGCGACATAGGCATTCGGACCGGCTCCGGTCAGCGTTGAGGTTGCCAGACCTTTCTGGGAAAAGATACCGCAGCCGATAAAGCGGACGCTGTAATCACAGTCCTGTGTAAAAGCGAGAATATTCTCGGACTCTACTGAAAGGATTTCACCCTGGGCAAGTTTATACACAACTACATGCTGTCCATGATTTGCATAATAAGTGACAGAATCGCCATTCATAGTGACTTTCATCAGAGGCAGATTTTCACGGGTGACGCGTCTTGTCAGGGAACCGAGGGCTGCCTGCATCAGGTTGCTCTGTGGACCGAGCAGCAGTTTTTCAAAACGATAATTTTTTCCGCCCTGGCTTTCGCCGGCGATAAAAGCACCGGCCTTTGTGAACAGTACATCATTTCCGGTGCAGGTAACTTTCAGACTCAGTTCATTGATCACTTCAAAATTTAACATAAAACGATTTCCTCCTTAAAAAGAAACGGTGTTCAAGTCTGTTTAACCTGCACACCATACAGACCGCATAAGCCTTCCAGGTCTTTGGCGACCCCGTTTCCGATGGCATTGAATTTCCAGTTTCCGTTATGTAAATAGACTTCTCCGATCATCATGGAGATGACATTGGAATAATATTCATCCATCACAAAGCTGACCAGCTCCCGGTCAGAAGCGGCATCTAAAATCCGCACATAGGCATCCTCGATCATGCCGAAATTCAGGCGTTTGGAAAAGGCATCATTGATCGTCAGCACAAAGACGATACGGGTGATCGATGGATTCAGTCTGGAAAGATCGATCGCAACGGACTCGCGGTCCGTGTTTTCCCGATCAGAAAAAATCACACTGCAATCCGGACTTTCTTTTTGCCCGTAAAATACAAACCAGTCATCGCCTGAAACTTTTCCGTCACGGCCAAGAAGAAATGCGGAAACATCCACATCACAGGCTGGATTTTTGACATTCCAGCCAAGGCAGGCCTTGATCTTTCCAAGAGAAATTGCATCTCCAAGTAGTGTTTTCTGTCCTTTCCTCGTTTGATTTATCAGAGCAGGCATGATCTGGTGTGAGATGCCGGAAGGAGCAGATGACGTGAATGTATTCTGCTGTGCGGATCTCCGATAAGACGGCGATGGATTCGAAACACGGGATGACATAGGAGTTTCCGATGCCCTGGATACAGTGAATGGTGCGGCTTCTGCAGAGGAGAGAGATTCACTTTGCGTCACGCGATTTATGTTGTGTATGCCTGTATAGTCCTCAGCTCTGGAGGTGACACGGTTGATCTCAAGGATCGAATCTGTGTGAAGGGGGTGCGAAGTCTTTTTTGGAAGAACAAGCATAAAATGACCTCCTTTTCTTTTATCTGCTTTGAGTATACGCTAAAAAGCAGAAATTGTCACGTCTGGATCCGATTTTTCAGGTATCTGTACGGCGACAGTATGCAAAGAGAAACGATTGCCTGGTCGTTTCTTAAAATGCTTGAAAAGAAACGCAAAAAATGATATAGTGATTTATATGTAATTTTACAGAAAAAGAGAGGGCGGCATTCGCATTTCACCTATGTTCAGACAACAGAAATTAAGCATACTTGACGATTATTTTAAAGAGCTTTCGGTCAGAACGACAAGAGAAGAAGTATACTTTTACCGCATCAGCGGTTATACACCGCAGGTCGCGGCCTTTATCCGGAAATATTATGAGGAGGCGAGGCTTCGCGGCGTTGTGATCGAAGGCAGGATTCCCAATCCTGCCGGGCAGAATCTTTCTTATTATGAAGAGATGATGGGCATGGATTTTCAGATGGCTCCTGGTTTTATCGAAAGTCGTTTACAGAAATGGCTTCCGCGGATGAATCCGTACCAGCGGAAAAATATGGCGATGTCCATGTATGATTTTTTTGCTTCTATGCAAAGGGCAGGCAAGACAGAGGGTATGCTGAAAAATGCCTACATCAAGTTCATGTGCTGGCTGTATTATAAGTTCGAGCGGATCGTCAATCTGCTCGGTGAAAATTCCGTCCCGAAGATTCTGTACGAGGGAAACATCAGCCATTATGAGCTGATGCTTTTGTCTATATTGTGCCATGCGGGCTGCGATATTGTACTTTTGCAGTACCACGGAGATCAGAATTATCAGAGACTGGATGCGGCGAATGCATATTCTATGCCGCTGACCTTGCCGGATATGCAGGCATTTCCGGGGGATTTCAGTCTGAAGAATCTTCGCATGCAGCAGCAACAGGAGATCGAGCGAAGCCGCCTTTACGGCAGACTTCCGGATGTCAGAAACTGCACCAATGCATGGATTGAGGGAAAGCCTCTTCTGGATATTGCAAAGCCGCCAACCGTGCGGGGCAGTGATCCTGAATTTTATTATAATTGTTATTGTCAGATAAATGGTGTAGAAGATAAAATCTCTTATACTAACGAGCTTTACCAGCTTTACCAGGAATTAAAAGCCCGGAAGCGAAACATTGTGATCGTAAACGGGCAGATCGAGCCGCCGACTCCGGAGGAGATCGCAAAAGTTTCCAGAAAAAATTACAGCAAAACCGATGAGATGCTTCTGGATCTGAAACGCAATCTTCAGTATCCGGCGAACCGGGAGCTTCAGAGCCTGATGATCAAAGCATTTCTTGATGTGCTTCTGGAGGAGGAAAAAGCACTGGATGAGAACCGCAACAAACTGACCAACAAGGCAGTCTATCTGATCTGCTGGATGATGCGTTATCTGCCGGAGTTATTCAAAAGCTGGCGTATGCCGCAGATTGGATGCTTTTTTTATATGGGCGGATGCAAAAATCGTTTTGAAGCGTTGTTTCTGAAAATGCTGGGCAGACTTCCGGTGGATGTACTGATCCTCGATCCGGATCGCAGTGCTGCGTTTGTACTGGAAGATCAGCTGCTCTATCAGATGAATTTTACGGAGACGCTGCATTTACAGCGTTTTCCGCAGGAAAATACCGAAGTCCGGATGGGGACGGCTGCCTATCATGCGGAGCGGGAACTGGATACTCTGTATCAGGATAGTGGACTGTACCGCAACCAGCAGTATCAGAGTGCGGATATCATCAATCTCCAGACGATGTACGAGGAGATCCGGCTTTTATGGAACGAAGAAGTGAAATACCGGCCGAATTTCAGTACGACGGAAAGCACTGTCAATATCCCGGTCATTTTTGCAAAAGTTTCCGGCGTAAAAGACGGAAAAGTATCCGAGTACTGGTCATCGATCCGGGAGCTGATCACAGAAGATACCATGGTGATTAAAAGCTTTCCTTATATTCAGCCGCTTGCAGCCAATCCGATCAAGCCTTATGTGACTGAATTTTACAAAAACGGCAGACTGCAGAAGGCAAAGATCAAAAACCATCCGGCGTATGCCTATGGCTTTTTAAGAGAAGAGATCCAGGAGCACATTCTGGACAAGCTGCAGATCCTGATCGAGCAGAAGCTGATCCGTGGCACCTTTGAAAATGGCACGGAGTACACGATCCTTTCGACGATACTGAACCTGCCGAAAGAAATCCTGCGGATGCTTCAGAAATTTGATTTTACAAAGAAAAATCCGAAACTGATCTATATCAATCCCGGTGAGAAAGTAATCTCACTGGAGGATGCGATCCTTACCGCGTTTTTGAATCTGGCCGGTTTTGACATTCTGTTTTTCATACCGACCGGATATCAGAATATAGAGAACTTTTACAACAGAAAACAGATGGAAGAGCATCAGATCGGGGAGTATTTATATGATTTAAATGTCCCGGATCTGACGAGGGTTCCATTACCAAAGGCACGCCAGAAATCCTGGCGGGACATACTATTCAGGAGGGAGTAAAAGATGGGACTTAATTTTAACAGACCAGATGCTCCAACGCAGACAGCTCCGGCCGCACAGGCGGAACTGGAACAGGTGAAGTCTTATGATATCGTTGTGGACAGAAAGCAGATGAGTGCAGAGCTGGTTGGTTCCAAAGAAGTGGACGATATCGTCAGCACGATCGAGGTCAACAATCTGGAGACGATCGTATCGTTTGGGGCAGAGGTCGCAGAAGAGATCTCCAAAGCATCGGATGTGGTGTTAAACAGCATGGATATGAAACAGCTGGATGAGTCCAGTCAGATGCTGAACACGCTTGCAAAGATCATGGAGAAGTTTGATCCGGATGAATTAAAAGAAAACAAAGGTCTGTTTGACAAACTGTTCGGCGGGCTTCGCAAACAGATGGACAAGATTCTTGCCAAATATCATACAATGGGCGAAGAAGTAGATCAGATCTATGTTCAGCTCAAACAGTATGAGACAGAGATCAAGCAGTCCAACCGCAAATTAGAGACGATGTTTGAGGCAAATGTAAATTATTACCACGAGCTGGTGAAATACATTCTTGCCGGAGAACAAGGCTGTCAGGAGCTGGAAGCCTATATCGCACAGCGTCAGGCAGATATGGAGGCTACCGGGGATCAGTCGATCCAGTTTGAGCTTACCAGCTTAAATCAGGCACTGATGATGCTGGAGCAGAGGACACAGGATCTGCGTACCGCAGAAAACATTGCCATGCAGTCGATCCCGATGATCAAGACGATGGCATTCAGCAACATGAACCTGGTCCGCAAGATCAATTCCGCATTTATCATCACACTTCCGGTATTTAAGCAGGCACTGGCACAGGCGATCATGCTGAAACGCCAGAAGATTCAGGCAGAAGCCATTTCTGCACTGGACCAGAAAACAAATGAGATGCTTATTAAAAATGCACAGAATACCGTGCAGCAGTCCAAGATGACGGCACAGCTGGCATCCGGCAGTTCGATCAAGATTGAGACGCTGGAGACGACCTGGAAAACGATCGTAAACGGTATCGATGAGACAAGACAGATCCAGGAAAATGCAAGAAAACAGCGGCATGAAGATCAGGCAAGACTTGAGAACATCAAGCAGGAATTCAACCAGATGTACCACATGCCGACAAAGAGATACTGAGAGCAAACAGGGTGAATCTTCACCTTAATATAAATCCATAAAGGAGGAAACATTATGCCTATTAATTTATCAAAAGGACAGAAAGTAGATCTGACAAAAGGAAATCCGGGACTGAAAAGCATTATGGTAGGACTCGGATGGGATGTGAACGCATTTGATACAGGAGCAGATTTTGACCTGGATGCAGCAGCATTTATGTGCGGTTCAAACGGCAAATGCCCGACCGAAAAAGAATTTATCTTTTACGGAAATCTGGAACATCCGACCGGATGTGTCAAACATATGGGCGACAATCTGACCGGTTCCGGAGAAGGCGATGACGAACAGATCATGGTCGATCTGACACAGGTTCCATCCGACATCGAACGTATCGCATTTACCGTAACGATCTACGATGCAGATGTCAGAAGACAGAATTTCGGACAGGTATCCAACGCATTTATCCGTATCGTGGATGATGCAACCGGAAAAGAACTGATCCATTTTGACCTCGGAGAGGATTTCTCCATTGAGACAGCCGTTGTGGTAGGCGAGCTGTACAAGCACAACGGAGAATGGAAATTCAACGCCATCGGCAGCGGATTCCAGGGCGGTCTGGCAGCACTGTGCGGACATTATGGAATCGAAGTCGCATAAGTAGCACAGGCAGATAAAATGAATTTGAGCAATGCTTAAAAACCTGGAAAAGGGGGCATGATTATGTCTATCAGTTTACAGAAAGGACAGAAAGTGAATCTGTCCAAAGAGAAAAAGGGGTTATCCAGAGTCGTAGTAGGACTTGGATGGGATGAAGTCAAAAGATCCAGAGGATTTTTTGCACTGAAACCGGCACCGATCGACTGCGATGCTTCTGCAATCTTACTGCAGAACGGCAGAATGACAGGAAGAGATGATCTGGTATACTATAACAATCTGACACACAAATCCGGAACCGTCCGTCACATGGGTGATAACCTGACCGGCGAAGGAGAAGGCGATGACGAGCAGATCGTGATCGACCTGGACCGTGTGCCGTCTGAGTATGACAAGATCGTGATCGTTGTAACGATCTATCAGGCACAGCAGAGAAAGCAGCATTTCGGACTGATCGAGAATGCGTTTATCCGCCTGGTAGACGGAAAAAATGACCAGGAGATCTTAAAGTACAACCTGACAGAGGACTACTCCGGAATGACGGCGATGATCTTTGGTGAGATCTATCGCTACAACGGTGAGTGGAAATTCGGTGCCATCGGACAGGGAACAAGGGACGGCGGCATCGGTGAGATGGCAGCAAGATTTCAAAAATAAGAGCGTACCGGTATGACATGGTGCGATATGGGAGAGACTATATCTGAGATGAAGTGATTCATATAGTTTCTCCCTGCTTATAAGCAGAAAAATAAAAACAGGAGACAAAAAGATGAAGTATAATGGTTTGACAGACAAACAGGTCGAAGAGTCCAGAAGTAAATTTGGTTCCAACGAGATCCCGGATTCCGAGCCGACCACGTTCTGGGAAGAATTCAAAGAGACGTTCAGTGATCCGATGATCAAGATCCTGCTGG
Source organism: Hominisplanchenecus sp. (assembly GCF_046967715.1). Classification (NCBI taxonomy): domain Bacteria; kingdom Bacillati; phylum Bacillota; class Clostridia; order Lachnospirales; family Lachnospiraceae; genus Hominisplanchenecus; species Hominisplanchenecus sp. The sequence goes on along the minus strand of NZ_JBKVNQ010000016.1, from coordinate 11,114 downwards.
CGATCGCAGCACTGATGATCGTGATGTTCTTCTTTGGGTATGCGGAGATTTACGAGCCGCTCGGAACGATCGTTGCAGTGCTGATCGTGGCAACCGTATCTGCAAAGACCGGTGTTGCAAGCGATACCAAGTACCGTGAACTGAAAGACAATACAGAGAAAGACAAGTGTAAAGTTCACAGGAACGGCGTGATCACGGTGATCGATGTTGATGATGTTGTAGTCGGTGACAAAGTCCTGCTGCAGTCCGGTGATAAAATCCCGGCAGACGGTGTACTGATCGACGGGGCACTGCGTGTGGACAACTCCGCACTGAACGGCGAGGCAGAAGAATGTAAAAAAACAGCGGCATCAGAAGATTTTCAGCTGGAAGATGACATCACAGGCGATACCTTTGTCGATGCACACTCCCTGTTCCGCGGAGCAGTGATATTTGACGGCGAAGGTATTCTTGATGTACGCAAGGTCGGACTGAAGACCATGATGGGAAAAATGGCAGAAGAGATGCAGGAAGACGAGCCGGATTCTCCTTTGAAAGTAAAACTTGCCAAACTTGCAAAACAGATTTCCACGTTTGGTTATATCGGTGCGGTATTGATCGCCGTACTTTACCTGGTCTACTTTGTTATGCAGGCGGGCGGAGTTTCCCAGTACTTTGCAATGGGGATTGAACCGGTTGTCAAAGATGTTGTAAGGGCTCTTTCTCTGGCAATTGTCATCATCGTCTGTGCAGTTCCGGAAGGACTTCCGCTGATGATCTCCCTCGTGCTGATGCAAAATACAAGCAAAATGCTTGACCACAATGTCCTGGTAAGAAAAGCAGAAGGTATCGAGACAGCAGGTTCTTTAAACATTCTCTTCAGTGATAAGACAGGAACGATCACAAAAGGTATGCTTGAAGTGGTCGATTTCTTTACCGGCGACGGCAATTCCATTGATATTGCACAGCTGAGTAAACACAGCAAGGTGAAAGGTCTTGTGGATCTTGCCATCGGTAAGAATACACAGTCCATGTTTGACGCATCCCATAAAGTCATCGGCGGAAATGCAACCGATCAGGCACTGATGAAGTTTTTGGGTGAGGAGACATTCAAGACGCTGGAGAACAGCAGCGAATATAAAATAACAAAACAGCAGTCTTTCAACTCTGCAAATAAATTCAGTCAGGCACGCATCGACAGCACCGGTAAAACTTTCTATAAAGGGGCACCGGAAAAACTTCTGGCAAATGCAGTGAAATATCTGGATGCAGACGGCAATATCTGTACCATGGACAACGCCATCCTGAACCGCAAGATCGATGAACTGGCAGCAAAAGCAATGCGTGTGCTGGCCTTTGGTTATTCAGAAAAAGACATGGTTGAAAATTCAATCAATGATGATATCGTGATCATTGGTCTGGTGGGCATTCGTGACGATGTACGTCCGGAAGCAAAAGAAGCGATCCGGGAAGTACAGGGAGCCGGTATTCAGGTCGTTATGATCACAGGTGACCGCCTTGAGACAGCGGTAGCGATCGCAAAAGATGCAGGACTGTTAAAAGGAGGCAGCGACCGTGCACTTTCCTCCGCACAGCTCAATGAGATGAGTGATGAAGAAGTGAAGAAGATCATACCGAATATCCGTGTGATCGCAAGAGCACTGCCGACCGACAAGTCCCGTATGGTACGCCTGTGCCAGGAGATGAATCTGGTAGTCGGCATGACAGGTGACGGTGTCAACGACTCACCGGCACTGAAACGTGCAGATGTTGGTTTTGCCATGGGAAGCGGAACCGAAGCAGCAAAAGAAGCAGGTAAGATCGTTATTCTGGATGATAATTTTAAATCCATCAAAGATGCCATCCTCTATGGAAGAACCATCTATCATAACATCCTGAAATTCTGTAAATTCCAGCTGGTGATCAACGTGGCAGCCGTTGTGGTCAGTGCAATCGCACCGTTTTTCGGTGTGGATGAACCACTGAAAGTAACACATCTTCTCTTTGTAAATCTGGTCATGGACGGACTGGGAGCGATGATGCTTGGCAATGAACCGGCAAAAGAAGAATATATGGCAGAAGCACCGCGAAAACGTGATGAAAGTATTGTAAGCAAAAAAATGATGGGACAGATCCTCACAATGGGAATCTGGCTTACCGTGGTAAGCTTTATCTATCTGAAAGTGCCGTTCTTTGTAAATCTGTTTGCAAATGAGGAACAGCACCTGACGGGTTATTTTGTACTGTTTATTGTGGCAGCTTTGTTCAACGGCTTTAATGTGCGTGACGATGGATTTGCAATTTTTGCCGGTCTGAATGAGAATAAAGATTTTATTAAAGTATTTCTGATTATTATAATCGTGCAGGCATTGCTCGTAAATGCGGCGATCGTTCCGCTGGCCCCGTTCCAGTGGATTGGAGAAATGTTCAGCTGTGTTCCGTTTGGAATCAAAGGCTGGATTGCAGTTGTTCTGCTGGCATGTACAATGATCCCGGCAGATATGGTCAGAAAACTGTGCGTAAATAAATAACAGGTAATTCAACAGGGAAAGTGCGGTGTCACGTATGGGATCGCACTTTTTCCGTTGATATAACAGGGGTTTGTACATGAGAGAATTCAGAAGATAATTTCCTTTATTGGCCGAAAGGAGTTTCATGTACTTCAGACGACGACAAACCAGTATAGTGCATGTGGAAATGCAGCGAAGCAGCTGCAGAACGATCCGATTATCTGACGGAGCAGGTCAGGCTTTATGCGATGACCGGGCAAAGTAAATATATGGATGCTTATTTTGGAGAAGCAGAAACAAAACAGAGCAGAGAGAAAGCTCTGGATATTTTGAAAAGATATTTTGACGGGACAGAAACTCAGACCGCCCGAATAAAGGAGAGAGTATTTTTAAAGATGCAGACCAGGCACTCTATTATGTAAAAGAACATGGCAGAAAGGGCTGCAGTTTTTATGAATAAATAAAAAGAAAAGAGGTTTTTTCATGGCAATAAAAGAATTACAGGCGTACGAACTTTTAAGGGAAGAGGGGCTTTCCGATATTCAGTCAGTCGGCTATCTGCTGCGTCACAGAAAAAGCGGTGCACGCATCATGGTCATTGCAAATGATGACGATAATAAAGTATTTCATATTACATTTCGTACACCTCCGGTAGACAGCACCGGGGTAGCACATATTCTGGAACACTGTTCGCTGTGTGGAAGCGAAAAGTTTCCGTCCAAAGATCCGTTTGTGGAGCTGGTAAAAGGTTCGCTCAATACCTTTCTGAATGCGATGACCTATCCGGATAAGACCATGTATCCGATTGCAAGCTGCAATGACAAAGATTTTGCAAACCTGATGGATGTCTATATGGATGCCGTTTTTCATACCAATATTTATAAAAAAGAAGAGATTTTCCGTCAGGAAGGCTGGAATTATCATCTGGAAAATCCGGAGGATGAGATCACCTACAATGGTGTGGTATACAACGAGATGAAAGGAGCTTATTCTTCACCGGAAGATGTGCTCGATCGCGAAATTTTAAATGCACTTTATCCGGATACACCGTATGGATTTGAGTCCGGAGGAGATCCGCAGTGTATCCCGGATCTGAAATACGAAGATTTTCTGGCTTTCCATGGAAAATATTATCATCCGTCCAATGCCTACATCTATCTCTATGGAAATATGGATGTTGAGGAACGCCTTACCTGGCTGGATCAGGAATATCTCTCTAAATACGGAAAAAAAGAGGTAGATTCAAAGATCAGTATGCAGAAAGCGTTCGATGCTCCGCATGAGATCTATAAAAAATATTCTATTTCCACATCCGAATCGGAAGAAGACAACACCTATCTTTCCTGGAATGTGTCCGTTGGAACAAGCAGCGATGTACGTCTTGTGACTGCCATGGCAATCCTGGAATATGCACTTTTGTCAGCACCTGGGGCACCGCTTAAACAGGCTCTTTTGGATGCCGGGATTGGAAAAGATATCCTAGGCTCTTTTGAGAGCGGCATTCAGCAGCCATCCCTTTCGGTAGTCGCTAAAAATGCAAATGTCGGTGACAAAGAAAAGTTCCTGGCAGTGATCCGCAAGGTACTGGAAGAGCAGGTGAAAAACGGCATCGATAAAAAAGCACTGCTGGCAGGTATCAATTCTTCCGAGTTCCGTTTTCGTGAGGCAGATTACGGCTCTTATCCGAAGGGCCTGATGTACGGAATCGACATTATGGACAGCTGGCTGTACGGCGAGGGTGATCCGTTTGCCTATGTCAAACAGCTGGATATTTATAAGGAACTCCGTGATGCAGTAGAGAGTGATTATTACGAGAAACTGGTGCAGAAATATCTGCTAGACAACACACATGTGGCGGTTGTTGTCGTTGCACCGGAAAAGGGACTGACTGCAAAACTGGAGGCAGAGACGGCAAAGAAACTGGCAGATTTTAAGGCAGGTCTCAGTGAAGAACAGGTAAAGGAGCTGGTAGAAAAAACAGCAAAATTGCAGGAATTCCAGGAGACACCGTCCACACAGGAAGAGCTGGAGAAAATCCCGATGCTTACCAGGGAGGATATCACAAAGAAATGCAGACCGATCTGCAACAGAGAGCTTTCTTTTGGCAACACCAAAGTTCTGTGGCATGATGTGAACACGAACGGCATCGCTTATCTGACCCTTTATTTTGATCTGTCCGTTGTCAGAAAAGAGGATCTGCCTTATGTCGGCCTTCTGAAAAATGTGCTGGGCATGATCGACACCGAGCATTATGCTTACGGAGATCTGTTCAATGAGATCAATATGCAGACCGGAGGTATCGGTACCGGGATGGTCATATTTCCAGAAAAGGACACACAGAAGATGTATCCGATGTTTACCGTATCAGCCCGCACACTTTATGATAAAATCGACTTTGTGTTTGATGTGATCGAGGAGATTTTATTCACATCCAAACTGGACGATGAGAAACGCTTAAAAGAGATCATTTCCGAGCAGAAATCAAGGACACAGATGCGGCTGACAACGGCGGGACATTCGGCAGCGGCAACCCGTGCCATGGCTTATTTCTCCGAGACAGCTGCGTTCAGTGATCGCAGCAGCGGGATTGACTACTATCGCATGCTCGATGACCTCGATGCAAATTTTGAAACGAAAAAAGAGAATCTGAAGAGTAAATTGAAAGAGCTGATGAACGTGATTTTCCGACAGGATGCCATGGTATTTTCCGTAACAGCGGAAGAGAAGGGGCTTGCCGGACTGGAAGAGAAAGTGACAGGATTATGCGAAAAACTTTCGTTGGATAAGAGAACACCTTCAGAAGAAACCCTTGCATACGGAAAGCTGAACGAAGGCTTCCAGACCTCCGCCAAGATCCAGTATGTGACACGTGCCGGAAATTACCGCGAGGCAGGCTATGATTATACCGGGGCACTGCGGATCCTGAAGGTGATCATGAGCTATGAATATCTCTGGGTGAATGTGCGTGTCAAAGGCGGGGCGTATGGCTGTATGAGTGGATTCGGCAGAAATGGCAATTCCTATTTTGCTTCTTACCGTGATCCGAACCTGCGTCAGACCAACGAGATCTACGAAGGCGTGCCGGAATACGTGGAACATTTCAACGTCGAAGAGCGTGATATGACAAAATACGTGATCGGAACGATCAGTGAGATGGATACGCCACTCACAGCAAGAGCACAGGGAGCACGTTCTGATGCTGCTTATTTCGGACATGTGACTGAAAGCGACCTTCAGAAAGAGCGTGACCAGGTACTCTATGCGACACAGGAAGATATCCGTGCCCTGGCACCGCTGATGCGTGCAATCCTGGAAGAAGACTGCATCTGCGTGCTCGGAAACGAAGATGCACTGGAAAAAGAGAAAGAGATGTTTAGAAATCTCGGACCACTTTAAGGAGGAATTATATACAGATGGCAGAGAAAAGTTACAAATCCGGTTTTGCGACCCTGATCGGCAGACCAAACGTAGGAAAATCCACACTCATGAACCACCTCATCGGGCAGAAGATCGCGATCACGTCCAACAAACCGCAGACAACGAGAAACCGGATCCAGACCGTCTATACAGACGAAAAAGGACAGATTGTATTTCTGGACACACCGGGTATCCACAAGGCGAAAAACAAACTGGGTGAATACATGGTCAATGTGGCAGAACGCACCCTCAATGAGGTCGATGTGATCCTCTGGCTGGTGGAGCCGAGTACCTTTATCGGAGCCGGCGAGCGTCACATTGTGGATCAGCTCAAAAAAACAAAGACACCGGTCATCCTGATCATCAACAAGATTGATAAAGTAGATAAAAAAGAGATCATAAAATATATGGATGCTTACCGCAAAGTCTATGATTTTGCGGAGATCATCCCGGTGTCGGCACTTCGCAGTGTCAATATGGATACTGTGATCGAGAGTATTTTCAAATATCTGCCGTACGGACCGCAGTTTTATGATGAAGATACGGTGACAGACCAGCCGCAGAGACAGATCGTGGCAGAGATGATCCGCGAAAAGGCACTTCGCTCTCTGGAAGAGGAGATCCCGCACGGTATTGCCGTTTCTATTGAAAAAATGACAGAACGCAAAAGCAAAGGCGGCAGCATCTGTGATATCGAGGCGACGATCATCTGCGAGCGGGATTCTCACAAAGGAATCATCATCGGAAAAGGCGGACAGATGCTCCGCAGGATCGGTTCACAGGCACGCCGTGATATCGAGGATATGCTCGAAGAAAAAGTCAATCTCCAGCTCTGGGTCAAAGTCAAGAAAGACTGGAGAGACAGTGACTTCATGATCAAAAACTTCGGATACGATAAAAAAGATATCTGAAATCAGAAACGACGATTCCGTACAGACATCAGCATTTGCTGACGGGACTGTAAGAATATGAGAGAATATATGGATGATAAAATTGCACTGACAGGGATTGTGCTTATAGCGGCACCGATCGGAGAATCAGATAAACGGCTGGTGCTGCTGACAAGAGAGCGGGGAAAGGTGACTGTATTTGCAAGAGGAGCCAGAAGACCGGGCAATCCCTTTCTGGCTGCCGCAAACACCTTTGCTTTTGGAACCTTTTATGTAAAAGAAGCAAGGACTGCCTATCAGCTTGTGCAGACAGAGATTCGAAATTATTTCCGGGAGATCACAGAAGATGTGGAGGCTGCCTGCTATGGAAGCTATTTTCTGGAGTTTGCCGATTATTATGCCAGAGAGAACGATGACGGCACACAGATCATCCAGCTGCTCTACGGGGCACTGCGTGCAGTGCTCAATCAAAAACTGGACCGGGAACTGATCCGTTATGCCTTTGAACTGCGTATGATGGCGGCAGGCGGAGAATATCCGCAGGTGTTCGAGTGTGCAGTATGTGGAGCAAAGCATGATCTTTGTGCCTTCCTTACAGATAAGAACAGCGTACTGTGCCGCAGCTGTGTCTCAAAAGTACAAAGGAGCACACCGGTTCTGGAATCAACGATCTATACGATGCAATATGTGATCAGTACGCCGGTCGAACGCCTCTTTGCCTTTGCACTATCAACACAGGTAAAGAAAGAGTTTATCCGTCTGGTTGAGAAATTCCGGAGGCGTTACATAGACCGGGATTTCAAATCTCTGGAGATTCTGGAGATCATGCGGCATACCAGAAACGCTCTTTACAAGGACGGTCAATAATGGTATGATGAAAAATGCCACGCGAACAGGTGGCGTATTCTGTATTTTATATACAGAAGGGGATATGGTAAGTTTCAAGAAAGGCAGGGCAGCGAAGGAGATTTTGCTGTGTCTGGATGGGAAATATTATGAAGAAATGGAAGGGAATTCTGGCAGTCATCCTGATAACCGGATGTCTTGGCGGCTGCAGTCAGTTTCAGGCAGAGCACAATGCAGTAAAAGTGAAACGGGACGGCAGTGTACAGGCGGCGGTGATCGACACGCTGGACAAATCCTACTACAGCGAGGATGAGCTGAAGCAGACGATCGATGATTCTGTGAGTGCGTACAATCAGTCACAGGAAGGTGATCCGATCGTTGTCAAAAAATTTAACGTCACAGACGGAAAAGCAGAGCTGTATATGAACTATGCGGCTTCCAGGGATTATCAGGATTTCAATAATGTGACCTTTTATGCGGGAGACCTGCAGGGAGCATACAATCAGAAGTACGAATTCCCGGATGAATTTCAGAAAGTGGAAAACGGAAAAGTTACAGGAAGTGTGACAAGATCCGATATTTTGAGCGGTCTGAACTACAACGTTGTAATCTGTTCGGAAGAGATGGATATCGAAGTTCCGGGCAAGATCCTTTACGTTACGACGGATGCAGTTGTCACCGGAAAAAAGACGGCGACCAGCATTTCAGAAGAGCGGGAAAAGGCAGCAGAATCCGAGACGGAGACAGCATCGGAAAGTGAGAGCACAGACGGCGGAGCAAAATCCGATGGCAATGCGGAGAAAGGCCAGTTTGAAGTAGAATCCGAAAGTAAGTCCGCAGCAGGAAACGAAGCTTCCGATACCGCAGATGACGCAGAAGAAGTAAAACATACACTGACATTTGTCATATACGAATGATGTCAGGGAAAAGTCTGAGATCACAATATGTCTGCACAGAAGTATTTTCGGGGCAGCACATTTTGATATAACACGATAAACAGCGAGCAAAGAAGTAAACATAAACGGCTTCTTTCAATATATGCATATGCCGCAGAGACGGCCGACAGGAGGAGACAAATGGAAAAAACAATGGACAAGATCGTGGCACTGGCAAAATCCAGAGGTTTTGTATATCCGGGTTCCGAGATTTACGGAGGTCTGGCAAATACCTGGGATTACGGTAATCTTGGTGTAGAGCTGAAGAACAATGTAAAACAGGCATGGTGGAAGAAATTCATCACAGAGAATCCATACAACGTAGGTGTTGACTGTGCGATTCTGATGAATCCGCAGACCTGGGTAGCATCCGGACATCTCGGAGGCTTTTCTGATCCGCTGATGGACTGTAAAGAATGTCATGAGCGTTTCCGTGCAGATAAGCTGATCGAAGATTTCTGCGATGAGAAAGACATTGCACTGGAAGGCTCTGTCGATGGATGGACACAGGAACAGATGCGTGATTTCATCGAAGAGCATCAGATTCCATGTCCGACCTGCGGAAAACATAATTTTACCGATATCCGCCAGTTCAATCTGATGTTCAAGACATTCCAGGGTGTAACAGAAGATGCAAAGAATACGGTATACTTAAGACCGGAAACAGCACAGGGTATCTTTGTAAACTTTAAAAACGTACAGAGAACATCCAGAAAGAAAATCCCGTTTGGTATCGGACAGATCGGTAAATCATTCCGTAACGAGATCACACCGGGTAACTTCACATTCCGTACCAGAGAGTTTGAGCAGATGGAGCTGGAGTTCTTCTGTGAGCCGGGTACCGACCTTGACTGGTTCCAGTATTGGAGAGCATTCTGCATCGACTGGCTGAAGAATCTGGGCATGAAAGAAGACGAGATGAGAGCACGTGACCATTCACCGGAAGAACTGTGCTTCTACAGCAAAGGTACAACCGACATCGAGTTCCTCTTCCCGTTTGGATGGGGCGAGCTGTGGGGTATCGCAGACCGTACCGACTATGACCTGACACAGCATCAGAATGTATCCGGCCAGGATATGAGCTATTTTGATGATGAGAAGAAAGAAAAATACATTCCGTATGTTATCGAGCCTTCTCTTGGTGCAGACCGTGTGGTTCTGGCATTTCTGTGCAGTGCTTATGACGAAGAAGAGCTGGAAGGCGGCGATATGCGTACCGTTCTGCATTTCCATCCGGCACTGGCACCGGTTAAGATCGGAGTTCTGCCGCTGTCCAAGAAACTGAACGAAGGTGCGACAAAAGTATTCGAACAGCTCTCAAAGAAATGGAACTGTGAATACGATGACCGCGGAAACATCGGAAAACGTTACCGCAGACAGGATGAGATCGGTACACCGTTCTGTGTAACCTACGACTTTGATTCTGAAGAAGACGGAGCAGTTACCGTACGTGACCGTGACACCATGGAGCAGGAGCGTATCAAGATCGAAGATCTGGCAGCCTATTTCGAAGAAAAGCTGGCATACTAAGAAGCGAGCAGCAATTCTGACAAGAATTGCCTGAAAACTGTACGAAATACACAAAAATGCATAAGTAAAATAGAATAAACTATACAAAAAGCAGAAAGAACCTTGTGAGTCTTTCTGCTTTTATGTTATAATGTTTATAGAATTGCGGGAGTTACTTTGTAACGGAGCAATTCTAAGGCATCATTATGCATCGTTATATTTTTGCAACGGAGCAATCCGCAGGCATCGGCCGGGGTCAGAAGACGGAAATATGATATGCCTGCACCGGAATAAAGTATTAAGGAGGATTTGTGTTATGGGAATGCGAAACATTATTGTAGGACAGTCAGGTGGGCCGACTTCGGTTATCAATTCCAGCCTTGCGGGGGTTTACAAGACAGCGATTGAACGTGGTTTTGACAAAGTATACGGTATGCTTCACGGCATCCAGGGATTTCTGGATGAGCAGTACGTGGATCTTTCCACGCAGATTCATTCGGATATGGATATCGAGCTGCTGAAGAGGACACCTTCGGCATTTCTTGGTTCCTGCCGTTACAAACTTCCGGAGATCCATGAGGACATGGAGATTTATGAGAAAATTTTCGGTATCCTGGACAAGCTGGAGATCGAGGCATTTATCTACATCGGCGGCAATGACTCCATGGATACGATCAAAAAACTTTCGGATTATGCGATTGTCAAAGGTCATAAACAGAAATTTTTAGGTGTGCCAAAGACAATCGACAACGATCTTGCACTGACTGACCACACGCCGGGATTTGGAAGTGCAGCCAAATACATCGGAGCATCGACAAAAGAAGTGATCCGCGATGCACTGGGACTCACATACAAAAAAGAGATGATCACGATCATAGAAGTTATGGGAAGGAATGCCGGATGGCTGACAGGGGCGACGGCACTTGCAAAGACCGAAGAATGCGAAGGCCCGGATCTTATTTATCTGCCGGAAGTGCCGTTTGATATCGATGTATTCCCGGGCCTTCGCATTCTTCGGTCTTTGCAAG